>NZ_BDJK01000055.1:0-114498 GCF_001950255.1 Carboxydothermus pertinax | reverse complement strand
GCTCCCTGGAAGTGCTGGCGAATAGCGCGTCTTAAGCCGTTATGGTGGTCAGAAACTACTAAGTCAACGCCATGTAAGCCTCTTTGTTTGAGTCAGGAAAAAAATTCACGTGAGCTTTTCTGATTCGCTGTCGCCAAGCATAATCCCTAATATTTCCCGGTAGCCTTCTTCGTTTACGCCAATAGCAATTAATACGCCCCGTTGACGGACACGGGTCATTTCTTTCGTAAGGGTCAGCTTTGATTTGCTCTTTGGCCTGAGCTTGGAGTATTTGATTAAGCACGGATTCTAAAAGTTTAGCTACTCCTTCATCTTTTGCTCCATTGAGAAAGAGGTGATGCAAAATTTCGGAATCAATGGTAATATTATATTGAGCCATTTCTCATCCCTCCGGTTAGGTTTTTGGTTTGCTCACCTTGTAATTCTAACCAGAGGGTGGGAATGGCTCAACCTTATTTAAATTTCCCTTTTTTCGAGTAGACTGTTGCTTTACAGAAACAGCCCCTCACAGAACCGTGCTTGCGCTATTTACGCACACGGCTCCTCACTTGGAGATTTACACATTTGTGCATAGCCCCTGCCGGTTATCAAATATGCTTACATAGATTTTGGGTTTCGGCAGTGGTCTCTTCTCGAGCAGTGAAAGGAATTTTTCCCAGGTGTAACTATTGCGCTGACTCCTTCGATTTAACCATTTAAATATCAGTTTCCCTGTCTCGTACCAGAACTTCGACAGCATTTTTCCGTTATCTGTAATTCCATAATACCTATAATGACCTATGAGTTTTACTCTTATTTCCTCTAGCAGCTTGATAACTGGTTTTGTACGATTGGTCTTTATCCATTCTTTCATTCTTAACAATGCCGCTTTAAATTTCTTTCTACTGGTCTTACGTTTTACCCTGAATTTGCCATTGCGACTTTGCCCGCAGTAATGAGTGAACCCGAGAAAGTCAAACGTTTCTAGTTTACCTTTCCCTTGTTTCTGCCTATTTTTGTGGGCATACATGCCAAATTCAATTATTTTACTCTTCTCTTTTGCAATGCTCAGATTAAATTTCTCCAGTCTTTTGATTAGCATGCTGTAGAATTTTCTGGCTTCAGATTCATATTGAAAACAGAAGACAAAATCATCAGCATATCTAATCATTAAAGCGCTGCCTTTGCACTGCCTCTTGACTACTTTCTCAAACCATAGGTCAAGTACATAATGCAGATAAATATTGGCCAGAACAGGAGATATTATTTCTCCTTGCGGTGTGCCTTCATCAGAAGCTCTGAATTTTCCTTCCTCTATTACACCGGCTTTTAGCATTCTGGCTATTAGCCTCAATAACCTGCTGTCTCTTATCCTGACTTCAAGACATTTCATCATACATTTGTGGTCAACATGGTCGAAAAATCCTTTAATGTCAGCATCAACTATCCAGTTTATCTTCTTGCTCATTATTATATCGTTGAGTTTTCTGAGTGCATCGTGACATCCTCGCCCTGGACGAAATCCATATGAGCTACCCAAAAAATCCTGTTCATAGATAGCCGTTATTATTTTGCTTACGGCTAGTTGAACAATTTTGTCCTCATAGGTAGGTATACCTAAAGGCCTTTTCTGGGAACTCCCAGGTTTGGGGATATAGGCACGTCTTACTGCCTGTGGTTTATATGACATCCTTTTTAGCCTTTCATAAAGTCCCTGGATGTTTTCCGCGACTTTTCTTCATATCTGGCTTTAGTTATGGCATCTATCCCGGGAGCTTTATTACTGCTAAGTTCCCTGTGACATTTCAGAAGCATGTCCAGACTTATCAAGTGAGCCAAACTGGTGAATTGTTCCTTTGGTCGCTCTTTTGCCACCTGTGCTATCTTTGCAAGTTTTGTTTCCAATTTCTTTCCACCTCTGGGTGTGGTAATTGTGTCCTTTGCAAAGGCCTCCTTGTGTAACTGCCTTCTCTCCATAGCCATTACGCTATTTCATAGATACTATTCAGTTATCCGACTCCCTACCCCTCTTTTGCCTTCCTTGCTTGGTTGTCGCTTGTACGGCATACCCATTTTGGGGAGAAGGCAGGGCCTCCCGGTACTGCTAATTCTCAGTTTTAACGTGCCAAGTTCTTAGACCCCGGAGTGTCAGAACAGACTCACCAAAACGCCTATTCCGATATTGCCTTCTGCGTGTGTAACCGCATCGGCCTTCCTCAACTAATATAATTTCGAGGCTCAATCACTTCAGCTTTCGCTTTCGGCCCATTAATTTGCTGTTCTACGCTTAAAACTCTCAGTTACCTGACAGTCTCCAAGAACTCGCTACAGGGCTGTTGGTTAGACATTACCCCGGTGTGACTTTCACCCACTAGAATTAGCAACCTTGCCCGGCCGCACTACACAAAACCTTAAACATTCTCAGCCAATCGGAAATCCCATGTTTCAAATCCATACTGGTTCAATCAAAACTTAATGTACTATGTTTATGGCAAAATAAAAGTGCAGAGTTTGGCAAGGTAAAAATACAGAGTTAGGAATAGTAAAAAAGCCATTGCCAGCAGTCCCAAAATCTAATAACCTCTTGTTTGTAGACCAATACGAACAGGAGGCTGTGATTGGATGCTAGCAATGGCTGATATTAATTCTATCAAATATTTGAGAGAAAAGAAAGGGTTCAGTGTTTCCAAAATTGCCAACATCCATAAAATCAACTGGAGGACTGCCAAAAAGTACAGTGATCGGGATGACTGGAATATAGAAATTAAGAAAAAGAAAAGATCCAGTCTTAAAGATGAATATTATGAAATTATCTCTATTTGGCTAAAAGAAGATTTAAAGCTTCCCAGAAAACAGCGGCATACTGCTCAAAGAATTTATGAGCGCCTTGTGGAAGAACATAATTTTCCTGGCAGTGACCGTACTGTTCGTCTCTGGGTGGCTGAAATTAAGAAAGAACTATATAAACCCCAAAACGAGGTTTATGTTAAGCTTAGTGCCCAACCTGGTACTGCTCAGGCAGATTTTGGTAAAGTACAGGTAATAGAAAAGGGCGTAATTAAACAATACAGCTCTTTAGTCTTAAGTTTTCCCTACAGCAATGCTGCTTTTACTCAGCTTATGCCCGCAGAAAACAGCGAGTGTTTGCAAGAAGCTTTAAAGAACATTTTTGAATTTCTTGGTGGAACACCAGGAAAGATAACCTTTGATAATCTTGCCGCTGCAGTAGCTAAGATAAAAGCCAACGGCGAAAGAGAATTAACCGAATCGTTTCAACGGTTTTGTCTCCATTACGGCTTTGAACCCATCTTTTGCAATGTTCAAGCAGCCAATGAAAAAGGTAATGTGGAAAATAAAGTGGGTTATATCAGGCGAAACTTTTTTGTTCCCCTGCCTGAAATCAACGACTTTGAGGCTTTTAACCGGGAACTTTTGCAAAAATCCTTGAAATACCTGGATAAAATCCATTATGAAAAACAGCAAAAAGTCCGGGAATTATTTGCCGAAGACCAGCAGCAGCTAAAAATTTTACCGTCCAAGCCTTTTTATCCTTACACTACAGCTACGGTTACAGTGGACAAATACGGCCGGATAAAACATAACCAAATTTATTACTTTGGCATCCCGGCAAAGCCAGGAGAAAGCTTATTTGTAGTGGCAAAATGGAATACCCTGACTATTTACAATAGCCAGATGGAGGTTATAGTAGAGCTTCCCCGGGCTTACAATCAAAAAGAAGTAGAAATTGATTGGAAAGCCTTTTTTGACCTAATAAAGAAAAAACCACGAGCTTTTCTCTATTCTAACTTTTATGAATTTTTACCGCCTAATGTCAAAAAATATTTAACAATTGAAGACAACGAACAAAGAAAAAAGCGACTCTGGCAAATGGCCGAGTTTTTAGAAGAATATCCTTTAAATATAATTGAACAAGCCCTTAGCAATTTTGACGAATATACCAACATTGATTCAGCCCGGATAAAGCTGTTAGCCTACAAAATTGCCACTAATAGCAGAACTAATCCTTTACCCCTGGAAATTAACAATCAAAACTACAGTGGCTTTAGCCCGAACTTAGCCTTGTACGAACGCTTATTAAGGGGGTAAAGAGAAAATGGATAAACAAACAGTAAACCAGCTTTGCAAGCAATTAAAACTCGGGTATATCGCCAATAACTATCATAAAGTCCAGTTTACCACGCCGAAACAGTACTTAGCCGAGCTTTTGCAAATAGAACTTACCGGCAGAAAACAAAGTAAAATAAAACGACTTATCAAAAAAGCCGGTTTTCCCAATATAAAAACCCTGGAAAATTACAGCTTTAGCAATATAAATTTTCCCCAAACCATAAGCTCAGAAGAACTAACCGGGCTTTCCTTTATTGAAAAGCAGCAAAACATAATTATGCTTGGGGAAGTGGGTACAGGCAAAACCCATTTAGCTATAGCTTTAGGAATTAAGGCCTGTAGCCTTGAATATAAGGTCAAATTTTACCGGGTAGTAGACCTGGTAAACCTTTTAACCGAAAACTTAAAGAAAATGAATTTACGGGCCTTTTTACGGGAGGTGAGGCAAAACGATTTATTAATCCTTGACGAGTTAGGCTTTACCCCAATTCATAAAGATGGAGCCGAACTACTATTCAATGTAATATCAGACTATTATGAGAAAAACAGCATCATAATTACATCAAACCTGAAATTTAGCAACTGGAACACTGTTTTTCTTGATAACCGACTGGCAGCAGCCGCGATAGACTGCCTTATTCATCATGCTCATATCCTGGTGTTTAAAGGTGAGAGTTATAGATTTAAAAACGCCCTCTCAAACTGTTAATTTTTACCTCTTATGTATCTTTTTATGCTGGCAATGGCCAATATTTTTTCTGCATTTTTCTTTGCCGTTTTATGCATTTTTATATTGCCAAACACATAAATGCCTCCGTTTTTGTTATTTTGAATATCAATTTATTTCTCAAAATTAATCTAGTCGTAGAGTTTGAAAAAAAAGCTTATCGATGCGGTGCTGAAAAAGATTTGAACAACTGGTCTATTTTTAAATTCTATGCTTTGTTATCCCTTTGTGTTTCATATATATCTTTAAGAAAGTCAAAACCTTTTTCAAGGTATAAGTTACATATTCTATCAGCAATTTCCCTCTCATTTTTATTATATAGTACGCGAACTATCTCCCGGATATATTCATTTTTGTAGTCAGGATAGATATTTGCATTAAGCATTTCAAGAAAAATTTTACCAACTTTTGTTGGTGTTTTTGGAGCATGTTTCAATAGATATTCAACAAAAGTAGGGGTATTAAATTCTCTATCAACATATTTTGCTGAAAGTCTTAACCATTCATATATTTCATCATCTATTTCATCAATTAGTGATAACCATTCTGAGAGGTTTGAAATTAGTTCTTGAAAATCAGGTTTTTCTTCATTTTGTCTTACTAATTCATATAAATTTTTCCAGAGAGGTTTTACTTTGGTTTTAATTTTGTCGATAAGCTTATCTCTCAACATCCAGAAGAAACTTTCTATCGCCAAAAGTTGGTTTATATTCTTATTTTCAATCAATTGAGAGATAAGGCTTTCTTTATCTTCTATATTTTCCCAATCTTCTAAATATGCGATACATATATGTTGAACGAGTCGTTCTGTAATGTTAGAATCAGTGAATTCAGTTTTTAAAGCTTTTGTATAATGCTCATTTTTTCTAAGTAAAAAGTAAAGGTCTTTATAAACTTTTGAAGAATAACTAAGATACCCTGTCAAGGCAGCTTCCCAATGAGTTTCATTGTCTTTTGGAAATATTTTGTTTATATTGTCAATTACCCAGTTTCCATCGAGCCAGTAAATATTTGGTAAATATTCACCTAATATCACTGAAAATTCAAGTGAAGGCTCTAGTTCACGATTAAGTCGCTTCGTAAAATCTTCTTTAATACTATCTACCCATTTTTCTTCCCTATCTCGATTATACAGACGAGCATATCTTAGAGAATAATTTATCATCGCTGAAAATATCTTTCCTTTTGGTGAATTCAGTACCGAGATGACAAGATCATTTATATTAGGAAGGTCAGACTTAGTTTTTTCAACAAGGATTAACAAAATTTTTTGCGCTTCGGGTAAAAGTTCGGGGTCAAAAGCATGGTTATCATCCTTTGTACCCTCTTTAATAAGTTCTGCTATTTGAGAAATAATCCAGTTTCTGTAATTAAGGTCCTTATATTCTTCATTCCAAAAATCATCTAATGTAAGTAATTTTAATATAAAATCAAAAACTACTTGCCAGTTAATTTTTTTCTTTGATCGCCAAGCCTCATTAAACCCCCATAACAATGCGTGCAGGTATATACACGGAACGTTTAGGAACGGCTTTATATTATTTGTAAACTTTTCAGGATTTTCTGCTACCCAATTCCTGAACATATCTGAAAGTTCTTCTATATCCATACATCCTGTACCCTTAAAGTTTATAAGGTGGTCTGCTATTTCTTCATTCGATTTATCAAGAAGTTCTTCTTTTGCTACTGAACTTTCATATCCCCACGTGGTTTCGGTTTCTTTCCAGTAAATAAAACCAGGATGATCAAGTTTCGATGGATTTATTTGGTCATATTTTTCATATGTTGATAACACATTTTCGTCTCCTGTATCTAAAAGAGCAGAAAGCCATTCTTTTTTCCGATAAGCTAATATCTTTTCAACTTGATCTTTATTATCTTTGATTTCCTTTGAAATGTAATACTGTTTAGTTTCTATCCATTGTAAAACCTTATTAATTTGTTCCTTGGAAAAAGTGGAACCGTTATTTTTAAGCAATTCATATAACTCATGTTTAAGAAAACTTTCTTCAAGAGGATTATCTTTCCAACTCCAGAATAACTTATTTAAATCTTTGTAATGAAAATTGATTATATGAATGGCTATCCTGTTAAAGATAAGATGTTCTTCTTTCAGCAAACTTTCTATCTCTTTTTTTATTTTTTGAGGTTCAGAAAGCTCGAACATATCTCTGACAAAATAAACTAATTGACAATCGTATCGTTCAGGGAAGGATGTCTGTGGATGGTCTTCAATTGTAGGTATCCAGATATTATTAAATTGAGATTTATCATCTTTTATGATGGATTTTATTTTATATATTGCAATTTTTGCTGCTTCAATACCGCACAATTTGGCAATTATTTGTTTATGCTTGATTAGTGCTTCTTTAAGCCAATATTCATCCATTAGGGAAGTATATTCGTAGGTTTCTTTTTCATCAAAAAGTGGTTTTTTCTTTATTTTTCTGTAATCCAAAATAACATCTAACAACTGTAGAATAAGGTGATCTTCTTTTTTATCAAGCAATTTTGGCAAAATAGTTTTACTAATTTCTGCTGCTACTAATGTTGTGTTCCATTTTGAGCTTAATGCTGTTCTTACGAATTCAATATGATCTTTTGTTATTTTTTCAATTGGAAGTGAAAAGATTATTTTTACCAAAGTCTTATCTGTTCTATAATTCTCAATTCGTTTCCCAATTTCGTCACGATAACTTATGATTGAATTAATAATTTCAAGTAAAGCATTTGTTATTTCCTCTAATGGAGTTTCTTCATTTTTTGCTGCGACGTTCTCCAAATATTCAAGAACATTCCAATATGCCTCTTGTGGTGGAGGATTGTTTTTGGGACCAAAATATCCTCTTTCTTTCAATTGTTTTATCCAGGGAAAAGGATTAGGGGATAATGCAAGTTTTTTAAAAAAATGATTTCTCAGTGATTCATCGTTTCTAATGATCTGTAAAATTTCTTCTTCTTTATCTTCAGTATAATTATTGGCAGCATCTTCAATTTCCTTATATGTATCATACAAATAGGTTGAAACTTGGTTTATCTCTCTATTCCATTCTTTGATTACATCGTAAAGCTGACCGTATCCTTTCTCATCCTTCTCATATGGAAGAACTTCGATACCCATTGAATTATAATAATACCGTTCAAATTCAAGGATGTTCTCTTCACCTCTATAAAAGGGAAGAAGAATAAAATGTTTTAACTCTTTTTCTTTTTTAGGGTCAAATTTTGTTATTAAAAAATCAAGTAATTCAAATTCCGCCAATCCATAACCAACGAATAGCACAGTATACTTATCAAATATTGTTTTCAAAAACTTTTTAAAAATCGTATTATTATAGCGTTTAATATACTGAGGTACTGTAAAAACAATAGAGTTTTTGTCTTTCCATAAACATCCATGAATATAATAGAGTTTGTTTATATCTATGTTTGAAGGGGTAAAATCGTCTTCTTTATAAACTATCCGTGTCGGCTCAAAGTATCTATGAAAATGGTTATCTATATTAGTTGTAATAAAAAGTCCGCGTAAGCGATATAATTCTTTATAAATATTTTGAGATTTAAGGAGATATTCTTTTGCTTTAAAAGATTCTTTAAGTTCTTCATAAAATATATCTTCAAAGTCATTTTCTTTTAATAAATAATAACATATGGTAATAGTTTTCTTGGGATCTTTGTCTTTAAAAAGTGTT
Source organism: Carboxydothermus pertinax (assembly GCF_001950255.1). NCBI lineage: Bacteria > Bacillati > Bacillota > Clostridia > Thermoanaerobacterales > Thermoanaerobacteraceae > Carboxydothermus > Carboxydothermus pertinax. The sequence goes on along the minus strand of NZ_BDJK01000055.1, from coordinate 105,972 downwards.
TCTCTTTCCTTAAAGTTTATAAGCCCAGAACCATTTTTCTTTTTAGTTGAGTAACATCTCTCGACAAGATTTCGAGCAAGTTGATCCCAACCCATGCACCCAATTAACCGTGATACTCCTGCTCCAATGAAGACAGCAAGAGTTCTATTGTTTACCGCTTCTTTTATTTTATCTGGCAATTCTGGTATTTTGGGTATCACCTTATCACCTCATTAGTAAATGGTTGTAGACGCAATGTCAGATAACGGTTAGCGGGTATGCAAAGCCTATAAGGGTTTTATTGTGACCGAACGTTACAACATTATTTTTCAAACCTTGCATTATTCAAATAAATATTTATAAAGAATTTTTACCTTTTTGGTTTCTCAGAAAGAAGTATTTACTCAAAATAAAAGAACCAAGTGTCGTCTTCGTATTTATCTTTATAAAGGTTTGAAACTTTTTTCCCCATTTTAATATAACGTTCTCGTAAAAGATTGGCGATTTCTTCGGTGCCTCTGATCTTCATGTATTCTTTTCCATCTTTTGTTTTGCCTTTTTCCATGGTAGGTTTTATATTTACACTTTCTTTGGTTACCACTTTTTCTTCTGGTTTATCCTCGGGTTTTTCTTTTGCTTTTCCTCAATCTTTTCCGTAACTGGCAGTTTTGTGAAAGGTTTTGCGTTTATAATACGATTTGCTATGTTTTCTATTTCCGAAATGGAAAGACAGTCTTCTTTTTTGCCCCGTAGATAGATTGATAAAGCAAGGCCACTATCAAATACCGGCATGGTGCAGTCTTCTGTTTTTAACAAATCAGGACTTACAAATAAAACAACAGGAAAAATAAGATCTATGTATTTTTCAAAGCCTTCCCTTTTAAGCCATTCGCCAAAAAGTTTTTGGTGCCGGTAATTTTGTTTTATGGGGCTGGAGGTTTTGACCCATTTATTATTTTCTTTTCGTAAAAATTCATCTTTTTTACCTAAAATAGCTCCACGCCAATTTTTGGTCTCAATCAAAAATATCCCAGGAGGTCCGATCATTAAGTGATCAATTTGAATAAATTCGTCTTCCAGTGGCTCTAAAACCACATCATTTATTATTCGCCACTCCGAAGGTAAGACAAGGAAAAATTTTAGAAAAGAAATAAATTCGCCGTTTTCTCCTTTATCGTCTTTCTTTTTTTGTTCAAGGTTATAAACTAAATCCGCCGCAGGCTTTAACATTTTACCAAGAAACCCTGGAACAGCATCGTCAATCTTTTCTTTGATTTTTTCTTTTTCCATGGCATGCTTTTCGGCTATTTTTTTATAAAACTCTTCTTTTATTTCCCGATTTTGTTTTAAAAGCCTAGCTAGCATCATAACACTCTAATTACTTGATATTTTTTGTTTTAATTTTTCTACCTCTTCATGGTATTAATTCACCCTAACTTCTTGCTATTTATTATTTAAAAAAATTCCAAGTTATATAATTCTTCCTCTTCCTTGTTTTTCCTGCATTATTCTAAAATAAAACCCCTTTTTCAGGGGTTATGGTCAGTCTTATATATTTGCTTTATTCCTGGTACTCACCCGGTTTCGACCTCTATCTTTAACATGTTACAGCGTTTACCGTATAAAATTGGTATATACCTTACTTTCTTTCTCTGGAGCCTCGATCTCACCCTTGCCTTTGGCTATGAGCTTTAAAAGATAAGCCATGTTTTTTCCGAGGACACTCATAATTTGCACGCCCTCTTCATCCTGCAGGGCTTCCCCGGGTTTGGTGCCGTGGATGACATTCCAGTAGTTACTGGTGGGGATAAACATCTCGGCGTAGTTTAGATAGTGATTTAACTGGTCAAAGGCTGCTACCCCGCCCGAACGCCGGACCGCTACCACCGCAGCACCAACTTTATGCCGGAAGAGTCCGCCGTTGGCTGAAGCTACGTAAAACGCCCGGTCTAAAAACGCCTTCATAGTCGCAGCAATACCCGAATAGTTGACGGGGGAGCCTAAGATTATGCCATCCGCCTCTTTCATTTTTTGAATCCAGTCGTTTACTTCATCGTCAATGGCACATCTTTCGTTTTTATTCCTTACACACTTGCCGCAGGCAAGACAGCCTCTTATTACCTTATCCCCCACCTGGATTATTTCCCCTTCAATGTTCTCTTTTTCTAACTCCGCCAAAACCAGCTTTAAAGCTTGATAAGTGTTTCCGTTTGCTCTGGGACTGCCGTTAAATGCTACTACCTTCATCATCTTCCTCTCCCTCCTAAAGCTTTTTTAAAATTATAACATTTTTTCCTTCAATTACTCAATAAATGAACACATCCGCCGCCGGAATACGGTAATTCCTTTTTGCTAACCATAGGTGTTTAAAACCCCCGGAAGCTTCCCGGGGGGTAAGTTTTAGCTTTTAAAGAAGCTTTTTAAGATATCCAAGACTTCCGGTACTTCTTCAAAAAAGCCATGACCCGCAGGACTAAACTTCACTAATCGGGAGTTCTGAATGTGTTTTCGCAGGATGTCGGAGTTTTCATGATGTAAGATTTGGTCTTCCATTCCGGTCATGATTAAGGTTGGTGCAGTGATTTTCTTTAAATCATTGAAGCTATCAAAGTTTAAAATAGCATTTAACTGGCGGAAAAAGCCTTCCCTGGAGGTAGGAAGTTTCAGGTAGCGTTCTACAAATAAATCAATGACTTTGGGGTATTTTTTTATTGTTTCCTCACAAAAGATTAGTTCTGCAGTTTTCCGAGCCCGGGCTTCAAGGGAGCTGTCATCCCAGAGAAGAGCCTGGGACGGGATACCGTGTTTAACCCCGCAAAAGGTGCAGCCTAAGACCAGCTTTTCTACCCGTTCCGGATATTTAATAGCGAAAATTTGAGCTATCATCCCGCCCATGGAGATACCAAAGACATTAGTTTTTTCTATTTTTAATTCATCTAAAAGAGTTTTAACATCATCGGCATTGGTTTCAATGGTCCACTGCTCTTCCGGGCAGTCGCTTCTCCCCGCTCCCCGGTTGTCCGGTAAGATAAGGCGAAACTCCTCACTCATTTCAAAGACAAACCGCTCGCTCCACCAGTCTGCGTTGCCCCCTAAGCCCATGATGCAAAGAAGGGGCGGCCCGCTTCCCTGTTCTTTATAAAACATTTTAATTCCGTTAACCTCAGCATATGGCATGATTAACCCCCCACCGGTTATTCTTTAATCCCCGCTAAATATTTAGCCAGTTTTTTCTTCTCCTCAATATCGTACTGGCCGTAAATTGCTATTTTTTCCATAATCGGCGAACCACCGCCGTGCACTCCAGCTACCTGTTTAACACCAGCATGGGCCGAAACCAGTAAGTCGCTAATCATCCTGAAACAGCGGTGCTGGTTTTCCGCTGAAATTCCCGCTTTTCGCATAATGTATTTTTCCAGGTAACCTTTGGTATCATCATTGAGAAAATCTCCTTCCGGCGGCAGCGTTGCCGGCAAACCACCCGCCAATTCGGCCAAGATTTCATGCTCATGGTAGACGTTGATGCCGGCGTAGTAGCGGGCAACGTTGGTGTACACCACCTCCGGAATATAAGTTCCCGATGCTGCTTTTTTGGCTTTGACACCGGCAGCTATCCCGGCGCCGTAAACCAGCTCAGCCACAGTGATAAGTTCAACTAAGGCATCCCGAACATGCGGTGCTTTGGGCACTCCATTATACTCGGCTACCAGGGCCGATGCCCCCATGATGATGTCGGTTACCGCCGGCTTGCAGCCGGTATAGCTGTGCCTGTGGTAGGTGGCAAATAAAAGAGCTAGTTGGCCAGCAAACTGCCACTCCCCGCACATAAACACCCGCTCCCAGGGCACAAAGACGTGGTCAAAAACCGTTAAGGAGTCGGCGGAGCCGTACTGGGCAATGGGAGCATCGAGCTTCTTCCGCGGCCGGGGGTTGGATATTCGAATTATTTGGGTAACCCCATCAGCATCGGCCGGGACGGCAAAAGCGACCGCCCAGTCCGCATCTTTTTCCGTCATCATCCGGGTAGGGACAACAATGATTTCATCGGCATAAGGGGCGATGGTGTTGTGGGCCTTGGCACCGCAAACCACTATGCCATCTTCCCGTTTTTCCACTACTCGCAAATACAAATCCGGGTCTTCCTGCTGGTGGGGGCGCAGGGAACGGTCGCCTTTGACATCGGTTTGGGCGCAGTTGCCCACCAGGTCATTTTCTTGAAAATATCTCAAATAATTTAAAAAGCGTTCGTGGTAGCTGGTGCCCAGGGCATTATCCATGTCTTTGGTTACGACCGAAAGGGCGTTTAAGGCATCAATTCCCATGCAGCGCTGGACACAGCCACCCACTCTTTGGCACATAAAGCGGGTCATTTCCTGTTTTTTCAGTAAATCATCGGTACTCTGATGAATATGGGTAAAGCGGTTTACTTTTTTCCCGGTTAAATGAGATGTTGCTGTTAATAACTCTTCATACTGCGGATCGGCCGCATAATTAAAAGTTTCACAGATAACATTTATCCCGGGTCTTAATCTTGGATCGTCCCGGCCAATAAGTTCCCCATCGTAATAAACGTTTTTCCGCATCTTAAAAAGCTTTTCCATATACTCCTCTGCTGTCCGCATAAATTTAGCTCCCCCTTTTTTTAGTCTTTTAGTATTAATTCATAATCTGGAGGAAGCAGCGCTGCAAAACTTCCTTTTATTTTAAGGTTTTGATTTTGGCCTTTAGCAGTTATTTTGGCGGTAATACTGTACTCCTCCCCCTGAACTTTCACCTCAGTAATTTTTCCTTCTACAGTAATTGACTCTCCAGGGCGGGTCATCCCTACAAACCGCACCCCAAATTTTTTTAAGGCTTTTTTCGGTATCCAGCTGGTAACCGCCTGGCCGGCAAAGCCCATAATTAGCATTCCGTGGGCGATAACACCTCCGGTACCGAGAGCTATGCCCGCCGCATCATCTAAGTGAAGCGGATTAAAATCACCCGAGGCGCCGGCATAGCGGGCAATTTGCACCCGGGTGACCGGCTCTTTCTTTAAGGCCGGAAATTCATCCCCCGGCTTTAATTCGGATACTCTCTTTTTCATGGCAAACCTCCAGTTAATTTTTCACAATAATTACACCGGTGGCCCGTAAAACTTTTTTCCCCTCTTGGTTGGTATAAATAATCTCTATTTTGATAAACGTCATGGGGCCAAAATTTCCTTTCTTTTCTTCTACCGCGAGAAGCTTTGCTTCTCCGGTTAAAATATCCCCCGGATAAATTTCCCCAAAATACTCGTAATGCTCTTCCCCGTGTAAAATACGAGTAAGATCAACCCCTATTTCCTTCAGATACCGGTAGAGAGACCCGGTCCAGTGAGTAGCTAAGGTAATAAAGGTAGGAGGTGCCACTATGTTTTCATAGCCCTGGGCTTGGGCTTCGTTTCGATCTCTGTAGATTGGATTGGGATCACCTATTGCTGCTACTAGTTCCCTTATCTTCTCCTCTACTACCCGGTAAGTAAAAGGGGGAAATTTCATTCCTACCATTTCTTTTTTTATCTCCATATTTGTCCTCCAAATAATTATTTCTCTTAAAGGGAATAAAGCCCTAAATCAAAGCCATCCTCTTTTTTATAGCGGCTGAAGATGTAGTTCCGGTAATTTACATATTCGTCATAATTGCAGTAAATCCCAGCTTCTTTTAGGTTTTCTTCCAGGTCTTTAATAGAAGGCGGGCAGCCTTTTAAGGCTATGGCATTTTTGATGTTGGGGTTATTTTTATTTAGTTCATATACGCATTTGCCAAATAAAACGGTGTAATCAAACCCCGGTGAAGCCAGCTGGCGCTTACCGCTAATCACCTCTACATTGGGAAAAGGTTTACCCTTAAAAGCTGACATCAACATAATAAGCATGGGATTATACATCCCCGAACAACCGGTGCAGAGGGAACTATCGTATTTTCTAATGGCAATACCGGTAATCCTCCGCTTGGCAAAACCGGCAGGGCCGAGATCCCCTTCCTGCCATTCCCAGTCGTAGTCGATATATTCTCGGTGTTTGGCTATATCTTCCCCGCGAATTTCTATAATTTGAAGTTCCGTACTGCGGCCGTTACGTTCAGCAAAATAACGTAAATGTTCTATATCCGAGGCATGATAGCCCATCACATAAGCTCCAACTACATCGGCGGCAAAAACATCGGTAGATGCGATAAGTAAGTCTTTGCGGTATGCTTTGCCGGTGTGGCCCGGACCTTTTTCTAAGGCAAAAACTCCATCGATGATGGTCAGGGCTATAGGTAATTTTTCAGCTAAATGGGGAAAAGTGTGTTCTAAGTCCCAGTCTTTACCGTGGCAGTGGGTTTTAGAGCGGCGATTGATGGTCCCTTTCAGGTTTTTTATCCCAAGGGATACTTTACACTGGTTGTGGGTTTTTAAGACGGGAAGGTTAATGATTTTATCCGCTTCTAACACTTTATTGGCAACAGCAAGTTTTATGGGGCCAAAATCGATTTCGGTAAATTTGCCTTCATTAAAATCTATAAGCTCTACCCCGTACTGTTCGGCAAGTTTTTCGTAGCCTAATACCTTAAAGATTTGCCTTCCCATCGGGCGAGGGTTCATTAAAGAACCCTCGCCAATGGTCAGGTGGTTAAATCCTTCTTCCTTAAGGATTCTTACCAACGCTGCCATAACCGCTGAGGTAGTAACCACGCCAAAGGGCGGAAATGGCAAATCAAAATCCCAGGATACTAAATTGGGCTTGATTAAGATTTTGTCATCTTTTTTTAAGCCTGCAAATCCATCACAAAGTTCTAAAGCTTTTCTTAGTGATTGATAGGCATCTTTAAAACTAACGATTGAGACTACTGGCATTACCATAATCTCCCCCCATTTTTAAAGCTAAAACAATTTTAAGCTTCGCTGCTTTTCGGTAGTAAGAATTTAAAGGATAACCATCCTTCAAGTTTTAAAGCACTTAACACCACCTCACCTACTACAATCCAGAAAGCAACTATCGCGGCAATTATTACTGTCCGCATTTGGAATCCTTGATGCTCATTACAGCTCATTTTAAAACCTTTCATCGTTTTTATTTTGCTTTTGCAACTCTTCCTCCCGCAGCTGACGGCGTAAGACTTTACCCACGACAGTTTTGGGAAGTTCGGATCTGAATTCCACCAAGCGCGGTACTTTGTACCTGGCCAGGTGAGCGTTGCAGAATTCAATTACTTCCTGCTCCGTTAAGGTTTCTCCCTCTTTTACGACAATAAACGCTTTGACCGTTTCTCCCCGGTAAGGATCCGGCACACCAACCACAATCGCTTCTTTAACTTTGGGATGCTGATAAAGTACCTCTTCAACTTCCCGGGGATAAATGTTGTAGCCTCCGGCAATAATCATGTCTTTCTTCCGGTCAACAATGTAGAAAAAGCCGTCTTCATCCATTTTGGCCAGGTCGCCGGTATAGAGCCAGCCATCCTTTAAGGCTTTAGCGGTCTCTTCGGGACGGTTCCAGTAGCCTTTCATGACCTGCGGCCCCTGGACCACCAGTTCACCAATCTGTCCCGGCGGTAAATCCTCTCCGGTTTCGATATCTACTATTTTGGCTATGGTATCGGAATAAGGCACACCTATTGAGCCAATTTTTCTGGTGCCTCTTATGGGGTTACAGTGGGTCACCGGAGAGGCTTCGGACAACCCGTAACCTTCCACAACCACGGCACCGGTAACTTCTTCAAATTTGGTCTGCACTTCTACAGGCAGCGGTGCGGAACCACTTACACAAACATTAATCGACTTCAAGTCGTATTTCGTCAGGTCCGGGTGGTTCAGTAAAGCTACATACATTGTGGGAGCGCCAGGGAAGGAAGTTGGACGGTAGCGCTGGATATGCTGCAGCAGGAGAGTAGCATCAAATTTGGGAATTAAGATCATCGTCCCGCCAAAGCAGGTAGCCAAATTCATGCAGCAGGTCATTCCGTAAACATGGAAGAGAGGCAAGGCGGTTAAGACTCTCTCCTGGCCGTCAAAGAAGATACCGTTAGAAAATTCTCTGACCTGATAAACATTGGCCACTAAATTTTTATGGGTCAGCATTGCCCCCTTGGAAATACCTGTTGTTCCGCCGGTATACTGTAATACCGCCACATCGTCGGGAGTCACGGTAACTTCAGGAGGACTTGGTTCAGAATCGGAGATTAAATCACTAAATTTATAAACTCCAGGTCCAAATTCACCGTTATAGGTGCCGATTAGCGGGATACTGACCACGATGATATTTTTAAGAGCGGTATTTCCTTTTACCGCCTGAGCTCTCGGGTACAAAACATCTAATAAAATAATGGTCTCGGCACCGGAATCGTTTAACTGGTACTCTAATTCCCTTTCCACATACATGGGATTTGTCTGGACCACAATGCCCCCAAGGTTTAAAATGGCAAAGTAACTTATCACAAACTCCTGACAGTTGGGAAGCATCACCGCTACCCGGTCACCTTTTTTAATGCTAAGTTTACTTAAGGCAGTGGTAAATCTTTTAATTTGTTCGCCCAGTTCTTTATAGGTCATTTCCTGCCCTAAAAATACAGTAGCCGTCAACCCCGGATATTTTTCCGTGGTTTCCCAGAAAAGCTCATGGAGAGTTTTCTCCGGGTAGTTTAGACTCGGCCTGACCCCTTCGGAATAATGCTTTAACCAGGGTTTAGCCTGATACACCGAAGTCATAAGATCCCTCCTTGTAATGGATTAATTTTAAAAATTTTCTTAACATTCGTCTTAAAAAATTTTTTCTTAATCTTTTAAAAGTTCCCGGCCAATTACCAGTCTTTGAATCTGGTTGGTACCTTCATAAATTTGGGTAATTTTCGCATCCCGCATCAATTTTTCCACCGTATAGTCCCGCATATAGCCGTAACCGCCAAGAATTTGCACCGCATCGACGGTTACTTTCATCGCTATATCGCTGGCAAAACATTTCGCCATTGCACCCTCTTTAGTTGCTTTCATACCTTGGTCCAGCATCCAGCAGGCTTTCCAGACCAGCGCCCGGGCTGCTTCAATCTGCATCGCCATATCGGCCAGCATAAATTGAATTGCCTGGAATTCGGCGATAGCACGGCCAAACTGTTTTCGCTCTTTAGCGTATTTAAGCGCTTCATCTAAAGCCCGCCGGGCAACCCCTACTGCCGTAGCCCCAATCATCGGGCGCGTCTGGTCTAAAGTTTGCATGGCAATTTTAAAACCGCTACCCACCTCCCCCAAGACATTTTCTCTTGGAATCCTAACATTCTCCAGTATCACCTCCGCTACGTGGGACGCCCGGTCGCCCATTTTCTTTTCTTTTTTTCCGCCATAAATCCCCGGCGTATCCCCCGGAACTAAAAAAGCCGTAATCCCCTTTATCCCTTTACTCCGATCAACGGTTGCAAAAACCGTGTAAAGGCTCGCCACCCCGCCGTTGGTGATAAAACATTTTGTCCCGTTTAAAACCCATTCATCCCCTTCCAGCCGGGCGGTGGTTTTAATTCCGGAAACGTCGGAACCGGCTTCCGGTTCGGTTAAGCAAAAAGCTGCTAAGTTGGGTTTGGCGCAAAACGGTTTTAAAAACTTTTCCATCTGCTCTTCGGTCCCGGCAATTAAAAGCGGAGTCAGAGCCAGAGCGTTATTCCCAAAGGTACCATTTATGCCAAGGCAGCCGTAAGCCATTTCTTCGGCCACAATGGCCTCGGTCATAAAATCCACTCCCTGCCCACCGTACTCCACCGGAACATGCAAATTCATAAGTCCGGCTTTAAATACTTTTTCAATCACCTGCCAGGGTATTTCTTCCTTTTCATCGTATTCCGCGGCAATAGGAATAATTTCTTTTCTGACAAAATCTCTGGCCATCTTTTGAATAGCTTTTTGCTCCTCCGTTAATTCAAAACTAATCACTACCTTCCCCTCCCTTTTTATTTTTCAATAACCCTTCCGGGATTAGATCTACCGCAAAAATCGCTTTTTCATATAATAAAGCCACATCTTGGGCTATTTCCTTTGGCTCCGCTTCATTTACCTCATTATCCAAAATGTAGTGTTCATCACCGCTGCGACCCCTGTCAGGAAATTAAGTTGGGCTTTTTTAAAATTTTGTCATCTTTTTTAAACCTTTTAACTTTACAATTGAAACCACCGGTTTAGTCAAGATTTTTCACTACCCTGCTTTTTTAGTTCTTCCTCCCGCAGTAGACGGCGTAAGACTTTACCCACGGCAGTTTTGGGAAGTTCGGATCTGAATTCCACCAGGCGCGGTACTTTGTACCTGGCCAGGCGAGCGTTACAGAATTCAATTACTTCCTGCTCCGTTAAGGTTTCACCATCTTTAACCACAATATAGGCTTTGACCGTTTCTCCCCGGTAAGCATCGGGAACACCCACCACAATCGCTTCTTTAACTTTGGGGTGCTGATAAAGTACTTCTTCTACTTCCCGGGGATAAATGTTATAACCGCTGGCAATAATCATGTCTTTTTTCCGGTCAACAATGTAGAAAAAGCCATCTTCATCCATTTTGGCTATATCACCGGTGTATAACCAGCCATCTCTTAAAGCTCTGGCGGTTTCTTCGGGTCGGTTCCAGTAGCCTTTCATGACCTGCGGCCCTTTTACTACCAGCTCGCCAATTTCTCCCGGCGGTAAATCTTCCCCCGTTTCTAAATCAACGATTTTAGCAAGAGTATCGGGATAAGGTATGCCAATCGAACCAATTTTTCTTAAACCGCCAATTGGATTTAAGTGGGTTACCGGTGAAGCTTCTGACAAACCGTAGCCTTCCACCACTATGGCTCCGGTAATTTCTTCAAATTTTGTCTGGACCTCTACCGGCAGAGGAGCGGAACCGCTAACGCAAACGTAGATGGACTTTAAGTCATACCTGGTAAGATCCGGATGGTTCAGTAAAGCAATATACATGGTAGGAGCACCGGGAAAAGCGGTAGGACGGTAAAGATCGATATGCTCTAAAATAAGGCCTGCCTCAAATTTGGGAACTAAAATCATGGTACCACCAAAGCAGGTAGCTAAATTCATGCCTGTGGTCATGCCGTAAACATGGAAAAGAGGTAAGGCAATTAAAATTCGCTCCTGTCCGGGAACAAAAAGGCGATGGGAAAATTCCCGCACCTGGTAAGCATTAGCTACTAAATTTTTATGGGTTAACATTGCTCCCTTCGAAACGCCGGTCGTCCCGCCCGTATATTGCAAAACTGCCACATTATCGGGGCTTACCGCTACTTCCGGAACATCCGGCTCACTATTTAGCACCAAATCGTTAAAGTGATAAACTTCCGGGCCAAACTCACCGGAATAGGTTCCAAGTTGGGGAATATTAACCACAATAATATTTTTAAGTGAGGTATTTTCTTTTATCGCCTGAACTCGCGAGTATAAACCGTCTAACAAAATAATTGTTTCAGCACCGGAGTCGTTTAAGTAATACTCAATTTCCCGCTCGACGTACATGGGATTAAGCTGAACGACAATCCCGCCCAGAGATAAGATGGCAAAATAGCTCATTACAAACTGGGGTGAGTTGGGAAGCATAATTGCTACCCGGTCGCCTTTTTTAATCCCAATTTGACTTAAGGCCCGGGTTAACCTTTTTACTTTTTCACCAAACTCTTTGTACGTCATTTTTTCGCCCAAAAAAATGGTTGCGATAATTCCCGGATATTTTTCAATCGTTTCCCACAAAAGTTCCGGTAATGTTTTTTCCGGATAGTCGATGTGCGGTCTTACCCCTTTCACATAATGCTTTAGCCAGGGCATTGCGGTATTTTCGGCAGCCATAAAACCCCTCCTGATGAAATAATTTTTTTAATTTTCGTAATATCCGAAAAATTTTAATCTGATTGGTGCACTCATAAATCTGGGTGATTCTACATCCGGCATTAATTCCTCTATCTTCATCTACTTATCTTCTGTCATAAACACCGGAGGCCGACGTTCCTTTATAGCTTTTAAACCTTCCCGGTGGTCATCGGTAAACTGCGCTATAGCAAAATGAGAAGAAATTAAGTCTAAAGCAGCTCTTAAATCCATCCCTAACCCCTGATAAACCGCTCTTTTTATCATTCTAATCGCCACTTCCGGCCCTTTTACCAGCCGTTCGGCAAATTTATACGTCTCCTCCAGCAATTTATCATCAGGATAAACCCGGTTTACCAGTCCAAGTTGATGTGCCTCCCTGGCATCAATAAAATCCCCGGTCCAGAGAAGTTCCAAAGCTTTTGCAATACCTATAAGACGGGGTAAGAAGTAAGCTCCTCCATCCCCCGGAACCAGGCCCAACTTAATATATCCCTCGGAAAAGCGGGCCGATTCCGCAGCAAAACGCAGATCACACATCAGTGCCATATCAAGCCCGGCTCCCACCGCCATACCATTGATAGCCGCAATGACCGGCTTATCGATTACTTCCCATAATAAAAGCGGTATTTTCTGAATATGCTTCCAGATAAAATTTTTACTGGCAAGAGGAGTGCTTTTGGCTGTCTTTTCCAGTAATTCTAAATCTCCACCGGTGCAAAAAGCTTTGCCGCTCCCGGTTAAAACAATAACTTTTACAGCGTCATCCTGCTGGCATTCCTGTAAAAAATTAACCCACCGGTCAATCATTTCTAACGTAAAAGCATTCATTTTTTCAGGACGGTTTAAGGTAATAGTGGCAATACCCTCTTTTTTTTCTAATAAAATTTCCTGAGCGCTCATCTTTCCCCCCCTCGAACAATCTTAATTACGGTTAGCCTTACGGTAGCCCAGGGCATCCTGGGCTAAGATAAGCTTATGAATATTGCTGGTTCCTTCCACTATCTGGTAGTACTTGGCATCGCGAAAATAGCGCGCTACCGGATACTCTTCCGAATACCCGTAGGCACTAAAAATTCTTAAAGCATAATCGGCACATTTGCTGGCGGTTTCACCGGCAAAAAGCTTTGCCATTGATGTTTCCCGGGTACTGGGTACTCCTTTATCTTTTAGAAAAGCCGCCCGGTAAGTTAAAAGTCGAGCCGCTTCAATCTCCACCACCAGCTGGGCAATCCAGTCCTGAATCATCTGAAACTGACCAACTTTTTGCCCGAACTGTTCCCGGGTGTTGGCATATTCAACAGCAGCATCCAGGCAGGCCTGAGCTACCCCAACCGCCCCAGCGGCTGAAGCGAGCCTGGTATCATCTAATTGCTGCATGCAAATTTTAAAACCCTGCCCTTCCTGCCCTAATAAGTTTTCACCGGGAATCCGGACATTTTCAAAAGTAATCGCCCCCACCGGTGACGCCCAGTTTCCCAGTTTTTCCTCAATGGGTTCAATAGTGATACCTTCGCTGTTTAAGTCCACAATAAAAGCCGACATCCCTTTGGCCCTCCGGGATGGGTCGGTATAGGCATAAACTAAGGCAATATCCGCTACCGGTGCCAGTGATATCCACATTTTGCTCCCGTTTAAAATATAGTAATCCCCATCACGGGTAGCTTTTGTGGTCATGGAAGCCACGTCAGAACCAGCATTGGGTTCAGTAATAGCAAAACATCCTATTAAAGCACCACTGACAAGACCGGGTAAATACTTCTTTTTCGCTTCTTCAGTTCCGTAACGGTAAATAGTAACTCCAGGACCTAAAGTATTGGCAGCAAAGATAATTCTAAGAGAACTGTGCACCCGGGCTATTTCTTCACATAAAATTGCCACCGCCTGATACCCTAAGCCATTTCCTCCGTATTGCTCAGGAATAATGCAGCCCAAAAAACCAAGTTCCCCCATTTTGCGCACGAGATCCCGGCGAAAGCGGTGGGCTTTATCGTCGGCATCAGCAGTGGGTTTTACTTCTTTTTCGGCAAATTCCCGGGCTAAACGCTTAATAGCCAGTAAATCCTCCGTTAAATCAAAGTTCATGCTCCTCACTTCCTTAACTTTTTTAAAAAAGCGGCCAATTCCTTTGGCCGCTTTATTTGGTGTGTTTAATCGCCGATATTTTCAATGATCGTAGCTACTCCCTGACCTCCACCGCAGCAAGCAGTTATCAGAGCATATCTACCCTGACGGCGTTTTAGTTCATAAACCGCTTTAACCACCAGGATAGCCAGCGACGCCGCAATCGGGTGGCCCAAAGCTATTGCTCCGCCATTGGGATTAAATTTTTCTTCATCCCGCCAGTCAATGCCCAGTTCCCGGCATACGGCAATTGACTGAGAAGCAAAGGCTTCATTTAGCTCAATAACATCAATGTCATTTAAAGTTAAGCCGGTTTTAGCTAAAACTTTTTTCACTGCAGGAACCGGACCAATCCCCATAATATTGGGATCAACTCCGGCAGCCGCATGACCTACTATTCTGGCCATAGGCTTTAACCCCAATTTTTCGGCTTTCTGCCGGCTGGCAATTAATAAAGCAGCGGCGCCGTCATTTATCCCCGAAGAGTTGCCAGCAGTTACGGTGCCGCCGGGCTTAAAGGCTGGCGGAAGTTTGGCTAAAGCTTCTATAGTGGTGTTGGGCCTGGGATGTTCATCCTGATCAAAAATTATAGGATCGCCTTTTTTTTGCGGAATCGTAATTGGAACAATTTGCTCCTTAAACCGCCCTTCTTTTAATGCGCGAGCAGCTTTTTTCTGACTTAAATAAGCAAACTCATCCTGCTCTTCCCGGCTGATCTGCCAGCATTCCGCAACATTTTCCGCCGTAATTCCCATAGGAGGGTCACCTATTTCTGCTGGAGCTAAGGTTCTTCTTGGTATCCAGGCAGGAGCAGTCCGCTGAAAGGCTTCAGTAGGCCTTTCCATCAGGTAAGGCTGGCGGGTCATGCTTTCCACTCCACCGGCCAGATAAAGCTCGCCAACCCCGCCCCAGATAAGAGAAGCCGCTAAATTTACAGTAGTAGAACCAGAGCCGCACTGCCGGTCTATCGTAATTGCCGGAACTTCCAAAGGCAAGCCCGCTTTTAACCAGGCCACCCGTCCCATACAGCCCACTGCCCCCAGACAGTGTCCAAAAATCACTTCATCTACTTCCAGAGGATCTTTTAAGCCACTACGCTTTACTACTTCTTTGATGACCTCCGCCGCATAAACCTCCGGCGGCAGGTCTTTTAATGCTCCTTTTTCTTTGGCAATGGGGGTCCGTACCGCCCCCACAATCACCGCATCCGTCATTTTACCCCTCCCCTTTTAGCGGCCTTTAAAATTCGGCGGCCGTTTTTCAAAGAAAGCAGTTCTTCCTTCTACCGCATCTTCACTGCTAAACACTATTTTGGATCCTTCTTTTTCTATTTTTAAACCTTCTTCAATAGTAGTATCCAGGCCCAAGGTTACTGCTCGCAAAATTTCCCGCATAGCGATAGGAGCCCCCTTAGCAAGCTTCGCCGCTAAAGCCCGGGCTTCTGCCAGTACCTGGTCTTTAGGTACCACTTTATTTACCAAACCGTATTTTAATGCTTCCTCAGCAGTAATAGGCTCCCCGGTGAGCATTACTTCCAAAGCTTTTGTTTTGCCGATAAGCCGCGGCAGCCTTTGAGTTCCGCCCCAGCCAGGGATAATCCCAAGCTTAACTTCGGTTAAAGCCATTGATGCCTCTGCCGCTAAGATACGCAAATGGCAGCTTATCGCAAGTTCCGTGCCGCCGCCGTAAGAACTACCGTTTAGCGCAGCAATCACCGGCTTGGGGAAAAGCTCAATTTGCCGGAAAAGAACACTTCCTTCCACTTCCGGTAAAATCCCTTTAGCCCGATCAGCAAATTCCGTGATATCTGCCCCGGCACAGAAAACCTTGCTTCCTTCCCCGCTAATTATTACCGCCCGAATCTCGGGATTTTTCTCAATTTCCTGCAGAGCTTTTTGGATGTCTTTTAAAACTTTTTGCCCTAAGGCATTGACCGGAGGATTATTTAAATATAAAACCGCATAACCATCGGTAATTTCTAATTTAATTTTTTCAAATTCCACGTTATCTCCCCCATAAATTTATTTCTTTTCCTGGGTGTA
This sequence comes from Carboxydothermus pertinax, assembly GCF_001950255.1. NCBI lineage: Bacteria > Bacillati > Bacillota > Clostridia > Thermoanaerobacterales > Thermoanaerobacteraceae > Carboxydothermus > Carboxydothermus pertinax. The sequence continues at coordinate 89,994 of NZ_BDJK01000055.1, read as the reverse complement.
GTCATAAAAGCCTTTACCCACTTTTCGGCCCCACTCACCTTTCACGTATTTTTCCACTACTGTGGGAGACGGTTTCATGTTTGGATCCCGGGTTTCCCGGTATTTTTCCATCTCAACATAATAAGTTAAATCAATTCCAGTTAAATCCATCAATCTAAACGGCCCCATGGGGTGGCCAAGGCCAAGCTCAACGGCTATGTCAATATCTTTATAATCCGCAATCCCGATTTCGTATAAGTAGAAAGCTTCAGCTTTAATAGCAGCTAAAATCCGGTTGACCAAAAAGCCGTAAATTTCTTTCTGCAGTAAAACCGGGGTTTTTCCCATCTTCCGGGCCAGGTCCATGGTAACTTCTACCGCTTCGTCTCCTACATGCGGTCCTTTCACTACTTCTACCAGCTTCATCACCAAAGCCGGGTTAAAGAAGTGCATGTTTAAAACTTTTTCCGGCCGCTTGGTCACATCGGCGATTTTAGAACTTACTATATAAGAACTGTTGGTTGCTAAGATTGCGTGGGGTGGAGTTAGTTCATCAAGCTTTTTAAATAACTCCCGCTTAACATCAAGCTTTTCAATAACTGCTTCAATTACAAAATCTGCATCCTTGCAAGCTTCTTCTAAACTGGTGGTAAAGGTTAAATTGGCTTTAGCTTGATTGGCTACTTCCTCGGTAAGTTTTCCTTTGGCTACTCTTTCAGGAAGATAGGTTTCTACAAATTTTTTGGCTTTGTTCAGGATTTCTTCGTTGATGTCGGTACAGGTTACCTGGTAGCCGGCAAGAGCAGCAGCTAAGGAAATTTGGTGACCCATGTTTCCGGCCCCAACAACACAAATTTTTTTAACTTCCATAGAAGATACCTCCCTCTTATTTTTTTCACTGCCGGCAATTACTTTTGCCAGCTTTATTTCTCTCCTTCAAGAACTTTAAACTTGTAACCATAGCGGATTACGTCTTCTTCCGTGTAAATTTGCCTTAAAACCATCTCCACCGGCATCCCAATTTTAATTTCTGCCGGTACCGGTTCGGTCAATTGAGCTATAATCCGGGGACCTTCCTCCAATTCCACCAGCACCACCGGATAAGCTCCCCGGTATGCCGCTTCTTCGGAAAATTCCGGAGGCGCTCCCGCTCCAGCAATAACGGTATAGGAATAAATTTTGCCGCGCCCGCTTAATTGCACTTCGGTAAAATTATCCAGCGCCCCGCAGGATTTACAGCCAGCCTTGGGCGGAAAAATTATTTGACCGCAGTTGGAGCATTTTAAACCTACCAGGCGGTATCTCTGTTTTACCGCCCGCTGGTACATGGGGATGGAAATATGCGCACCCATGGCTTCACCCCTTATAAATATCTCTTAACTCTGAGGTACTGAATAAAATTTAAATATTTTTTCCCGGAGGCAAGCTTTTCTCGAACCGGCACTCTATTTGCTGGTTTTTTCACTGTCAGGCTAAAAGCTATCACCCCGGCACCGGAACCATAAGTAGCTACAATTACTTTTTCTCCCGGTTTAGCCCGGTCCAGAACTGCCACCAGACTTAAAAAGGGAGAAGCAGCACCGGTATCACCCGTATTATCGTAAAGCAGGCCTGGTAGCATTTGTTCGTCAGTAAAACCAAGTTTTTTGCCAGCTTTCAGGGGAAGGCGGCTTTCAATTTCGTGAAATACAGCATAATTGTAATCAGCCGGCTTTAAATTTTCTTTTTCCAAAAGTTCGGTTACCGCCTTTGTTATCAACTTTTGATAGGCCTCACCGGTAAAGGTTTTAACGCCAATATCTTTTATTTCACCGCTGCCAGCTTTGCGAAAACGTTCGCCTAAATTTTCCTGAACCAGAGCTACAAAGTTATCTACCACAGCCAGAGGATTTTCTGTTCCCAGGATAAAGGCAGCACTGCCTGCAGCCAGTCCGTGCTCAATGGGGTCTTTAACATTAGCCCTGGGAGTATCAGCCACGATAACCAGAGCTTTTTGGCCAAAGCCTCCTTTTACTAAGCTTACTGCCGTTAAAAAAGCCTCACCGCCGGCCCGGGTAGATTGGCCGTATTCAGCTGAAAAAAGATTTTTTTTAAGTCCGAGCATTTCCGCAATACTGCCGGCAAGCAATTTTTCACTGTAAGGTGGACTAGTGGAAGCCCAGGTCAAAAGGGAAATTTCTTCAGGATTTATACCTTCAAAAAGAGCATCCCTGGCAGCAGCTATACCCATCGTTAACGAATCTTCATCAAAATCGGCAACTGTTTTCTCACTGAAGTTTGCTCCGCAGCTGCCCAAGGCTTTCTGGTATTCGCTCCTGGTTATTCTAAGGCCGGGGAAATAGGTGCCGTAACTTACTATCCCTACATCCATCGCTACCCCTCCCTCCGGTAAATAAACACCGCTGCCGTTCCTCCGGAACCGCCTACATTGTGGGATAAGCCTACTTCGGCATTTTTTATCTGGCGCTCCGGATTTTTGGCCCTTCCCCGGAGCTGGTTAAACACTTCGTAAGCCTGACCGCAGCCGGTAGCTCCAATAGGATGGCCCTTACTTTTAAGTCCGCCGCTGACATTTACCGGAAGGCGTCCACCAAGGTAGGTCTCCCCTTCTTCCAATAGCCTAATCACCTCTCCCTTTTCGCCAAAGCCAAGGTCACCGTAAGCTAAAATTTCGGCAATAGTAAAGCAGTCATGCACTTCCGCAAAATCAATTTCTTTTGGAGTTATTCCGGCCATCCGGTAAGCTCTGGCGCTTGCCTGCCGGGTGGCTTTAAAACTTGTAATACTGTCTCGATCCTGCAAAGCCAGGTAATCGGACCCAATTCCATAGCCGATGATAAAGACTGGATGGTCGGTAAACTCTTTTACCCGGTCTTCACTGCAAAGTAAAACAACCGCTGCTCCGTCACTGGTAGGTGAGCAGTCCCACACCGTAAAGGGATCAGCTACCGGTGCTCCCTTTAACACCGTTTCCACCGTTATTTCCTGGCGAAACTGAGCCTTGGGATTCATTTTGCCGTGATAGTGGTTTTTCACCGCTACTTTGGCCAGCTGCTCCCGGGTAAGGCCGTATTCCTCCATATAGCGCCGGGCAATTATAGCGTAAATCCCGGCAAAAGTTAAGCCTGCCAGTCTTTCAAACTCGGTATCGCCGGAAATCCCAAGCCAGTATTTGGCTTTGGTCGAAGAAACATCCCGCATTTTTTCAACCCCGGCAGCAAGAGCTATATCGCACTGTCCGGAAGCAACCGCATTAATCGCATTATATAAAGCAAATCCACCCGAAGCACAGGCATTTTCCACCCTTACCGCCGGAACATTGGGTAAACCCACATGTCCCATTAATAAGGGAGCAAGCTGTCCTAATTGAAACCCACTGCCGGCACTTAAAGAGCCAATATAGGCCTGCTGAATTTCCCGGGGGTCAATACCTTTATCAACGCTCTCGAGCATTTCTTTAAAGGCCATGGCAAAAAGCTCTTTAACCCCCAGCCCGGGAAAATCGCCGTAGGGGGTTTGCCCGGCTCCAATGATGGCAACCCGCCGCATGCAAGCCACCTCTTTATTAACCCAGTTCCTTTAAAATCTGGGAAGCTATGATATTTTTCTGAATTTCCGAAGTCCCTTCATAAATCCTGGTAATCCGGGCATCCCGGTAGTATCTTTCAATGGGAAACTCTTTCATATAACCCATGCCGCCAAAAATCTGTACCGCTTTATCGACCACCCGGCCATAAGCTTCCGAAGCAAACAGTTTGACGGCAGCAGCCTCTTTAATGACCTTTGCTCCCTGGTCCACAAGCCAGGCTACCCGGTAGGCAAACCATTTGGTTGCTTCAATATCTACGGCCATTTCGGCCAGCATATGCTGAATTGCCTGGAAGGACGAAATGGGTTTTCCAAACTGGACCCGCTGCTGGGCGTACTTGGTGGCCAACTCCAATAGTTTCTGCATCGAACCAACACAGCGGGCAGCAAGTCCTACCCGGCCTTTAGCTAATATTTTTAAAGCGTTGATATATCCTTCACCGATATTACCCAAAACATTTTCTTCCGGTACTTCGCAGTCTTCCAAAATAATTTCCGAGGTATGAGAACCGCGTAGTCCCATTTTCTTTTCAATGGTTCCTACTTTAAAGCCTGGAAAATTTTTTTCTACTATAAATGCGGTGGTGCCGCCTTTGGCCCCTTTATTTTTATCAGTAACGGCGATAATGGTAAATACATCGGCATCGGGACCATTGGTGATAAAGTGCTTTACCCCGTTTAAGATATAGCGGTCTCCTTTTTTTACGGCGGTAGTTTTTATACTGGCGGCATCAGAACCCGCTTCGGGCTCAGTTAAAGCAAAAGCAGCAAGCTTTTCACCAGAAGCTAAGGCTGGCAGATATTTTTTCTTTTGTTCCTCCGTTCCTAATTCCACAATCCCGGTAGTTCCAATCCCCGTATGGGCACCTATAAGAGTAGTAAAACCATTGGCCGTGCGGCCGAGCTGCTCATAAATAATACATTTCCCGAGCATCCCGATACTACCTACACCACCATACTCTTCCGGGATGCTTAAACCAAAAAGTCCAAGTTCTCTTGCTTTTTGGATGATTTCCTCCGGCACCCGGTCTTCTTCATCAATTTGCTGGCTGATAGGGTCGACTTCGTTATCCACAAAATCCTTGACCGTCTGCACCATCATTTGCAGTTCTTCACTGATCGTGAAATCCATAGCGCCCCTCCCTCTTGCTTTTTTGTTTTATATATGAAATAATTGTCTTATATATAGTATAATGTTTGTTAGAATTTTATGTCAATAACTTCTAAAGAAAATTTTTAAATTTTCTTACTATTCCTTTGGGTAATTTGCAGTGTTATGATATTTTCGGGAGAGGTGACATTATGTCTTTAGAAGAAAAAGAATTAGTAGAAAAAGAAAATAAATCGGGAGCCCCGGCCGTGGAAATGGCTATCAAAATCTTAACTTACTTAAGTAGATACCGGAATAAAAACCGCACCCTTGCTGAAATCTCCCGGGACTTAAATATCAATAAAAGTTCCTGCCACCGGATATTAAAAGTTCTTCTGGATTACCGGCTGGTATCCTATGACAAAACCACCAGGCAGTTCAGCCTGGGATCTTATTTAATTGTTTTAGGTAGCCGGGCTTCCGAATTCAACGACTACTTAAAAATTGCTAAGCAGTATTTAAAAGAATTAGCAGAAACCACCAAACAAACCTGTGTCCTTGTAGAGCCAATCGCCAATAATCGCCTGGTTTATATTGCCAAAGAAGAGCCGGAAGCAGCAGTACGGATTACCGTCAGTATCGGTCAATCGTTTCCGGTAACCAGTGCTTCTTTCGGCAAGTGTTACTTAGCTTTTCTTCCAGAAAATGAAGTGCGGGAAATTGTTAAAGAGGTAGGAATCAAGCAATTTACCGACAAAAGTATTACCAATGTCGAGGAATTTTTTCAAAGCTTAGAAGTAATCCGGGAACAAGGTTATGCGGTGAGCTTTGAAGAACACACTCCAGGGGTTTTTGGCATTAGCGCTCCTGTTTTTGATAACAGCGGAAGTGTTCGCATGGTTGTATCGTGTATTGGGCTTGCTTCTTCAGTGAATGAAGAAACAATTAATTTTTACGCTGACAAAGTTAAAACTACCGCGCAAAAAATCACCGCTATTTTTTCCGATATGTAACAACACCCCGAAATTAAACCTTCGGGGTGTTTTCCTTTTAACCACCGCTTAAGAAGGGAAAGACAAATACTTCATCGCCATCTTTTAGCAGCTGGTTGTCAGTTGCTATCTGTCCGTTAACCGCAATACTAAAGGGATTTTTAAGTCTTGCTGCTAAAAACTCCTTTAACTCTTCAATACTTCCTGCCGCAAGTTCAATTTCTTCTTTGGGAAGGTCATAAATTAAAGCATAATTTACCTTAACTTTAATCATCCGCCAGTAACCTCGCTAAAAATTCCCGGGATATGGTGCCATCGGAATTCCAGCCCCGAAGTTGATAAAATTCAGGCAAGTATTTTTCAATCTCCGGAACGTTACCAAAGGCTCCCCCTTCGGTAAGAGGCTTTTTTACATGACCGGGTAACCTATCATCGGCCGGACTGTTTCCCAAATTAAAGGAAATAGCTCTCTTAATTGTAATCGAATTGTTTGCTGCTTCGACCACTTTTTCCGGCGTCCAGGCAACTCCGGTAGTATAAGAGAGAGCACCCACTACAGCCTTTAATGGTGTAAAAGCAAAGCTGCATTTTACAAGGCAGTTATCAAGTTCCCGTAAGCTCTGGAATTTCACTACTGCTTCAACCCGGCCATCAAGGTTAAACCTCGGTCCCGGCACTACTCCAAAGTCCGGATCCTTTACAATCCCCAAGTCAACTTCAAAGAAGCTTCCTCTTAAATGACAGGCTCCCCGGGGACCGGTTACATAAGATAACGCCTGACCGGTAAAGGCTCTCGGCTCATGCATGGGTATCTCCAATCTTCTTACAGCCGCAGCATAGTCCTGAGACAAGCCAAGCTCTTCGGCAACTCTGGCTACTCCCTTGCCTATCAGTTGACCAATGCCGCTGTTTTCTCCGGTTAGTCTTAACGCTTCAAGAATTCCCTTGCTATCTCCAAAATCAGGCACTTCGGCCTTCAAGTTTTCGGGGAGCAAATTCTCTTCTTTTAAGTACGTTAAAAAGGCCAGGCTAACACCGGTGGAAATAGTGTCAAAGCCATAACGGTTGGCAATATCATTGGCTTCAACAATAGTATCCATATCAAAGTTTTCCACAAGCGGTCCGTAAGTTACCGCTGTTTCGTATTCGGGCCCATCAACAATTCTACCTTTAAAATTAAGTTCACGTCCACAGGCAATTGGACAACCCCAGCAGGCTTTGGGATGAATTGAATATTCTTCTCTGAACTTTCTGGCATTGACCTTATCTATCGGAAATAACCCTTTGGTAAAATATTTCACCGGAGTATCGCCAAAATAATAGCCAATATCCAGATATCCTAAAGTCCCGTACTGGGTAAAGAGCTCCATTTCCTTTTTATAAGCAGCCGTTAATTGCTTTGCCAATTCTTTCAGCTCTTCTTTAGCAGCAACCGGTACTTCTCCCTGTCCGTCGACTACGATGGCTTTTAAGTTTTTACTGCCAAAAACCGCTCCAAAACCCATTCTTCCGGCAGCCCGACCGTGGTCGTTCATCACCGCAGCCATCGGCATTAACCTTTCGCCGGCTACCCCAATGCCTGCAATGCTGACAGTATTGCCGTAAACTTTTTTGAGCTCTTCCTGCATTTCATAGGAATCAAGACCTTTTAAGTTGCTGCCGGTTTTAATCTCTACTTTGCCATTTTTGACTTCAAGATATACCATCTCCGGAGCTTTACCGGTAATAATTAAACCATCAAAGCCAGCTCTTTTAAGATAAGCTCCAAATTTACCGCCAGAGGTAGCCTCACCCCAGTACCCGGTTAATGGTGAACGGCCGCAAACCGCATAACGAGAAGAAGCCGGTAGAGCTGTTCCCGTAACCGGGCCAGCCATCACCGCCACATAAGCTTCCGGAGCCAGGGGATCAATTTCCGGCTTAATGTAATCATAAAGAAGCCTTGCTGCAAGGCCACTGCCACCGATAAATTTTTCGGCAAGCTTGAATGGCGTAGGCTCTATCTCAACTTTCCGGTTTGATAAGTCAATATACGCTATTTTCCCCGTGTAACCCAGCATTAGCGTACGCCTCCTTTCAGCGTCCCGTAAAAGGATGCCACAAAAATCTCCTCATAATCTTTTGGTGTTACCGGAATGGGGCTTAAAATACTGACCGGGTCAATAAGCGCCCAGGAAACCAGCTCCGGTAACGCTTGCTTAAATGCCTCCTCACTAACCTGCAGATAATCGGAAAACTTAAAGGTAAAGCCGAGCTTTTTATAAAACTCGACCAGCGAATTTAAAAACTCCTCGCCCTTTCCAAAGCCAAGGGCCTTTGCAAGTTCATCGGTTTTGGTTAAGTGTCTGGCGTAAAACTCAAAGACATAGGGTAAAAATGCCCCAACACACAAACCATGGTGCAGACCAAACTTTTTCCCCAGGGTATGCCCCAACGCATGGTCGATACCAGGAGCAGCATTGCTGAAAGCCAGCCCCGCTAAATTAGCAGCAATTAACATTTTTTGCCGGGATTCTAAATCCCGACCATCCGCCACCGCCCGGGGTAAAAACTTAAAGATTAGTTTTATCGCCTGGAAAGCATAAGCATCGGTATATTCGTTAGCCCAGCCGCTCAAGTACGCTCCTACCGCATGCGCCAGGGCATCAACACCGGTCCAGAGGGTTAGATTTGGGGGAAGAGAAACGGTAAAATTGGGGTCCAGGATGGCAAAGTCGGGAACAAATTCCGGATGGCTGAGACTCATCTTATGGCCGCCTTCGGTTATTACTGCTGCCGAAGTAGCTTCAGAACCGGTTCCAGCTGTAGTTGGAATTGCGGCAAACAGCGCCTTTTTTCTTAACCCAAGGGAATCAACTGGAGATAATTTTCTAAAATCTACATCGGGTCTTTCATATAAAAGCCAGATTACCTTAGCGGCATCGATTACCGAACCACCGCCAATAGCGATGATCAGAGAAGCATCGCTATTTTTTACTGCCTCCACTCCGGCAAAAATATTTTCCACCGGAGGTTCGGGCTGCACTTCATCCCACATTTCAACGTGATAACCAGCATTAGAGAAGATTTCTTTAACCTTCTCTGCATTTGGTTTTACGATTTTATCGGTAATAATCAGTACCCGATTATTTCGACAAATTGTTTTTCCCATCCCCACCAGAGTGTTTAAGGCCCGGGGTCCCATTAAAATCCTGGGTCCAATGACCGCTGACTGTAAGCCCCGAACTCCCGAGGTGCCGGCTAAAGTAAATAGTAGCCGCCGCACTGGGTCTTCAAAACCGTACTTCCCTCTTTCCATACTATCCCCCCAAGTTTTACAAAAAATTTAAAGACTATTTATTATTTTCTACAATTTTCTCACTTTTCCTTTGTTCTTTATAAAATAAATTGTTTACCTTTAAAATAATTCTTTTGCCCAGATTTAACAATATTTTTTTCTTTAATTGTTATATTTTCACTATGAATGGCATTCATTTTTTAAAAATGCAATATTGAACATCACCCGGTAAATACTATGCTTAAGGAGGTATTAAGCGATGGAGCTTAAAAAAAACGAGCGGTCAATTTTAGCGTACTTTCCCTCCAGTGCTAAAGCCATAGATGCCGCCGAAGCCCTTAAAGCTAATGGAATTAATGACGTACAGGTTGACCGGGTGAGTAGATACGGTGTTGCCAGCAATCCGGAAGTTAATAACCCCATTTCCGGCCGGGGAATGAGCGGAACAGGCTTAACTCTTTACTCGGCTGGTGCCAATCAGTTTGGCGACGATGATGCCCGGGTGCTTTTATCAGCTGACCCGTCAGCAGCAGGAATGGCCGCTAAAGATTATGGCATAGCTGGCAGTGAGGCGTTTTTGGTAACTGCGGTAACAACAAAAGATAAAGTAGAACAGGCAGTAAAAATCCTTAAAGAAAAAGGCGCCAAGATATAAAAAAGGCAAAAAAATAACCCGGAAGCGAATTCCGGGATATTTTATAGCATTGCAAGCAGTTACCAGGTCGTAGCCGCAGTAATAATCAAAACCGTAATTTCCAAGGTCTACAGCGGTAGCTTCAAGCTTCGTTTTCACCTCATCGGGAAAAATGAAACTATAGCGGCATTTTCGTTCATTTACATCCCGCTCTTAAAAACCTTAAGCCAGTACCTTTCTCCCTCTTTATCAACTTGAACCGGCAGGTTATAAAAATCTGTTAAAAGTTCTGAAGTTAGTACCTCATCTTTTTTGCCAGCGGCAAAAACTTCTCCATTTTTTAACAATAGGACATGGGTTATCCCAGCCACAATTTCCTCCGGGTGATGGGTAACCAAAATAATTGCAGGTCCGTTTTCTTCCCGGCAAAGAAAAGCAATATCTGCAAGTAGTTCTTCCCGCGCTAAAAGGTCCAATCCTGCTGCCGGTTCATCTAAGATTAAAAGGCGGGGATTGTTAATTAAAGCCCGGGCTATTAAAACTTTCTGCTTTTCCCCCTGCGACAGGGTTTGATACTGGCTGTTAGCCAGGTTAGATAAGTTAAATTTTTCTAAAAGCCTAAGGGCTTTTTCGACATCCTCTTCTTGCGGCCGGTCAAAAAGCCCTATGGTGGCAAAAAGACCGCTTAACACCACTTCCAAGGCTGTTTCCCGAACATAAAGCTTTTCCTGCAAAGAAGAGCTTACAAAACCAATTTCCCGGCGAAGCTCCCTTAAATCATAGCAACCAAATTTCTTTCCAAGTACCTCGACATCACCTTTCGATGGGTAGTAATACCCGCAGATAAGGTTTAAAAGGGTAGTTTTGCCAGCTCCGTTTAAGCCCAAGACCGCCCAGTGCTCCCCCCTCTTTATTTCCCAGTTGAAATTTTTAAGGATTTGTTTTTTCTCCCGGATTAAAGTTACGTCCTTTAGTTTTAAAACCAAATTTTTCTCTCCCCTTATTTAAACCGGCCATAAATTTTGTTTAGATACGCTTTGACCACCGGTGAATTTTGTTTTTTCCGTCTTTCTAACAAAAGATTAAAGCGCAGGATTTTTTCATTGTAAGTTTTCTTTAAAACTTTCCTTTCTTCGTCGTCATAACAGCAATCTATAAGATTTTGCAGCGTAAGTAATTCCTTTTTTAGCTGGAGCTCTTCCGGCAGCACCCCAGCATTTTTTAAAATTATATACCCCGCCCGTAATTCTTCCGGAAGCATAGATAAATCCTCCGGAATGATTTTCTGCCCTTTTCCGGGAAGATTGTCAAAGACGCCGTTTTTTTGGGCTTCCAAAATCTTTTCTTCTGCAAGATACATCAAGATATCCATTTAGATTAACTCCCCTTTAGCTACTGGAATAACCCTACCCCCAGGTCCTACTTTCAAGTTTAAAATTACTTCATCAACCGGTTCTTTTAGTGGTTTTCTGCATATTTTTTTCGACAAACACGTCAACAATATAAAAAGGTATTCCGGTCATCCTGTTCACTTCCTTTATAGGCATTTTCTAATTTATTTTGACATACCGGCAAAAATTCCTTCTAAAAAAATAAACCCCGCCAAATACGGGGTTATTTTTCCACATAAAGTCCTAAAAGGGCCATATCCATCTCACAATCAACGCAAATCTCCTCTCCTTCCTCAATGATACAAAAACAAATCGGGCAACGTTTTTCCACCAAAATCACCTGCAACTATTGCTGAAATTTTTTTAACAAAAGTTATTATAGTAGGAACTCTTTAGTTTGTAAACTACTTCTTTACTATTAAGCTAACACCAATAATAACAAACAAAATTCCCACTTCCTGTGTAAAAGCAATTTTTTCTTTAAGAAAAACTCTCGCCATAAATACTACAAAAACATAGCTTAAGGAAAGAAGAGGATAAATTTTGGCAACCGGCTCCCGAGAAAGAAGCCAAAACCAGATAAAAGTCTCCGTAAAATACAAAAAAATCCCCAGTAAAATATAGCCATTTAAAAAAAATTTAATTAGAGTGTTAAGCGAAAACGAAAAAGGAATAGCCTTCATCCCTAGTTTCCAAAAGATTTGTCCGGTTGCTATCATTAAAGCACAAATAATAGTTAGCAAAAAATACATACTTTTTCACCCAGTATTACTATAACACAGCTGCTAATTTAAACAAAATTATATGGTAAAGCAACAAATGAATTAATAATGAACTAAAAATTCCAACTAAAAAACCAGCAAAAACATCTGAAGGATAGTGAACTCCCAGATAAAGGCGGGAAACCGCTACTAACCCAACAATTAAGAATAGTAAGAACCTAAAGCCAGGAAAATTTAAACTGGTTATTAACGCTAAACAGGTAGAAGAAGCAGTATGCCCGGAAGGAAAAGAATAATCACGCCATAATTTCCCTAATGGATTTATATTGACCATTACCCAGAAAGGTCGTGGGCGAGCTACTTTTTGTTTTATCCTTACTACCAAAAAATGGCTTAAGATTAAGGCTAAAGACGCTTCAATTCCGGTAACTTGCCAGCGATCATTCCCTAAAAAGATCATGACAAGCGAAGCCCCAATTATGGCCTGGGCACTGCCAAAATTGGTAATAAAAAGAAATATTTTATTTAATGATTTTTTTCGGGTTTGCTTGTTAATAAATAACAGTAATCTTTTTTCCTGTTTTCCAAGAAAGATTTTTAAATTCTTTCCATAGGCCAAAAGCACTTTATACACTCCCCGCTTATCTTTCATTTTTATTTTAGCAGATTGAACCCTTAATAAAATTTTAAAGTAATGCTCAATAATGAACCCTACTCTCAATTAAGAAAGGCCAAAGTTTGGTGACAACTTTATTTTATTAGTTCATGTTTAATCTTCTCTTAATTAATTCTTAAATTTTTATAAAGATAAAAATTCGGCAAATGCCCCAAGCATTTGCCGAATAATCAATTTTCTTATTTGGTAAACACATGGTTTCCTATGCGGGCCGTTACTACCCGGTTGGCAAACCAGGGATGGTTGGTCTTAGCCGGGTTGTAGAAGTATAAAGCGCCGTTGGAAGGGTCAAAGCCGCGTAAAGCATCCTCTACCGCTTGCCGGGAAGCATTAGAAACTGTAACCTGCCAGAACCAGCCATTTAAGATTGGCTCAAAAGCACCTTTTTGTAAGATTACTCCCCGGACATCGTTGGGAAAGAGCGGCGACTTTACCCGGTTTAAAATTACCGCAGCCACCGCCACCTTCCCTAGATACGGCTCAGCTCCAGCTTCAGCCTCAACCATGCGGGCTAATAACTCTTTATCTTCCGCCGACACCCGCACTGCACTCCGGGATACCTGGGTGGAAGTCCGGTAAATTAACCGCTTCATCGTTACAGGACCCACGATACCGTCTACTTTTAAACCCTCTTTTTTCTGAAACGCCATTACTGCTTTTTTGGTGGAGACGTCGTAATACTTGTCCACCTTGTACACCTTATAACCTAAACTTACAAGCCTGCTCTCAATCTCGTAAACTTTGGTACTGTAACTGCCTACTTTGTAGTAAACTACCTGGGAGGCTAAAGCTTCAGAAACCACTGCCATGGGCAGCACCAGCATAAAAATTAAAGAAAACACTGCAAAAAACTTTTTCATTTTTACCCCTCCTTAAAAGTTGGTTTACGGAAAAGCTAAAGTCGCCCTTCCTTGGACGCTTTTAAGAAGGTATAAAAGCAGACACTACAATTGTAACTATTTCTAATCTTTTTGCCAAATTGGCTAAGGCTCCATAAAAAAAGAAAACCCGGCTTTAGGCTTTTTCCCCAAAAAGCTTATGCCAGGTCTTTACTTATCCTCACGTATTATTGGACTTGCGGTCCGATGGTATTTTTAGGATTTCTGCCCGCAATTGTTTTAACTTAACTAAATCTTCTTCAATTCCGGGCTCTGGCGTCTCCAGAATCCAGGGTACATTATTAAAAAATTTTGATTTTAGTAAGTTTATAAACCCTTCTCTTCCAATATACCCTTGTTCTAAGTTTTCGTGCCGGTCTTTTTTAGACCCAAGGGGAAATTTGGAGTCGTTAACGTGGAGAAGGTAAAGACGGTTTTCCCCCACTTTTTCACTAAATTCCCGGGCAATCGCCTCTATGCCCTGGGGAGTTACGTCGTCATAACCAGCTCCCAGCAAGTGGCAGGTATCAAGGCAAACGCCAAGGTCGGGGTGTCCAGTGCTGGAAATAATATAGGCAAGGTGGTCAAAGGTATAACCCAGTTCGTTACCGGTACCCGCTGTGTTTTCGATCAATAACCTGGTTTTAAAAGCTTCGGAAAGCAAAATTTTTAGCCCTTCCACCATGCGAGCAAGTCCCCGCTCTTCTCCTGCTCCCCGGTGGCTTCCTACATGAATTACCAGAAAGTCAGCCTTTAACTGCTCCGAACGAAATAAGTCCTCCCGAATTATGGCGACACTTTTTTGAAACATTTCTTCCTCGGGCGAAGCTAAGTTCAAAACATAGGGAACATGAACTACTAAAGGGTATAGTCCGTAGGCTTCTTTGAACTCCAAAAAGGCTTTTAATTCCTTTTCGTTAAAGGGTTTTGCTTCCCCTCCCCTAGGACTTCTAGAAAATATCTGAACGCCCTCAGTTTTATTTTTTAAAATTCGCTCTTTTAGCTTTAAAAGTCCTCCCGCAATCGATAGATGCAAACCAACGTTCATTTATTTTTCTCCCTTTCGCGGTCTTGTAAGCGGAGGATTTTTCTGTTCCCGTTCTTCCTCAGGTAAAGGAAGAGCATCTTTCCTGGAAAGCTTTAAGCGCCCCTGGTTGTCGTAACCAATAGCTTTAACTAAGATTTGATCCCCTTCTTTAACTACATCTTCTACTTTTTTGACACGGGTATGGGCAAGCTGGCTTATGTGTACTAACCCTTCTTTCCCGGGGAGGCCCAGTACTCCAGGAACCACTTCTACAAAGGCACCAAAGTCGGCTATCCTGGTAACTTTGCCAAGATATACTTTGCCTACTTCAATTTCTTTAGTTAAGCTTTCTATGATGTTTAAAGCCTTTTCTCCCGCTTCTTTATCCACAGCAGCAATAAAGATCCTGCCATCATCTTCAATATCTATTTTGGTTCCCGTTTCATCGATGATTTTCTTAATTATTTTTCCTCCGGGCCCTATAATATCGCGGATTTTTTCGGGGTCAACGGTAGTAAAGATAATTCTCGGAGCATAAGGCGAAAGTTCGGTCCGCGGCTCGGATATCACTTCCAGCATTTTACTCAAAATGTGCATCCGTCCTTCTTTGGCTTGAGCTAAAGCCCGGGTTAAGATTTCCCGGTTCACCCCGGCAATTTTTATATCCATCTGTAGTGCAGTGATACCATCTTTGGTACCCGCAACTTTAAAATCCATATCGCCTAAAGCATCTTCTATCCCCTGAATATCGGTTAAGATTGCTACCTCATCACCTTCTTTAATTAACCCCATAGCAACGCCAGCAACCGGTGCTTTTATCGGTACCCCGGCATCCATTAAAGCCAGAGTACTGCCGCAAACCGAACCCATGGAGGTGGAGCCATTAGATTCTAAAACTTCTGAAACTATCCGGATAGTGTAAGGGAATACTTCTTCGGATGGAATAACCGGCTCAATAGCTCTTTCGGCTAAAGCTCCATGGCCGATTTCCCGTCGGCCCGGTCCACGCATGGGGCGAACTTCTCCGACACTATAGGGCGGAAAGTTATAGTGGTGCATGAAGCGTTTCGATTCCTCAATGCCCAGGTCGTCCAGAATCTGGACATCGCCCACTGCCCCCAGGGTTACAATACTTAATACCTGGGTTTGCCCCCGGGTAAAAAGTCCTGAGCCATGAGTCCTTGGTAGCAATCCAACTTCACACCAGATCGGCCGTACTTCGGTGGTCTTACGGCCGTCTATTCTGACCCCTTCTTTTAAAATTTTCATCCGGACTATCTCTTTTTGAATGCTGTCGATGGTTCCTTTAATGGTCAGTTCTTCTTCGGGATAAAGCTCTAAAAACTTTTGCATAAGCTCAGCTTTTAAATTCTCTAAATATTCATCCCGCTCTTGTTTGTTAAATTTTTCAGCAATAATTTTTTCAACTGCCTCTTTAAGAATTGGGTACGCCTCAGCGGTAACCGCTCTCTTTATCTCTTCTTTATCTTCAACAATTATTTCCATCTTTTCCCTGGCAAGCCCAAGTTTAAGGGCTTCTTCCCGAAACTCTTCAATAAAAGCCACAATTTTTTTAACCTCTTCGTGGCCCCGGGTAATTGCTTCTATCATGATTTCTTCGGGAACTTCTTTAGCCCCCGCTTCTACCATCATTACCGCATCTTTGGTCCCGGCCACTACCAAATGGAGCCGGCTTTTTTCGGCCTCTTCTACTGTGGGGTTGATGATGAGTTCATCATCAATTAGCCCCACCACCACCGCACCAATGGGGCCCAAAAAAGGCAAAGAGGAAAGGGTTAAGGCGGCCGAGGCGCCGTTCATGGCGGCTATTTCCGGAGGGTTATCCTGATTGACCGAAAGAACTGTAGCCACAATATGTACATCGTTTCTAAACCCTTTGGGAAAGAGAGGGCGAATCGGTCGGTCGATAAGGCGGGCCGATAAAATCGCTTTTTCGCTAGGGCGCCCTTCCCGTTTAATAAAGCCTCCGGGAATTTTCCCCACGGCATAAAGCCTCTCTTCGTAGTCCACCGTTAAAGGAAAGAAATCAATTCCTTCCCTGGGTTCTTTACTTCCGGTAGCTGTAACTAAGACTACTGTATCGTCATAGCTTACCAGCACCGAGCCACCGGCTTGCGTTGCTACTTTACCAGTGGTAAGTTTTAACGGTCTCCCCGCTATTATTATCTCCTTTTCTAGAATCTTTCTTCCAGTGGTCATATATTCTGTAAGTTACCTCCTTAAAATCCCATAATATAAAGTAAAAATTTCGACATTATTCATAGTATTTCCTGCTAAAAAATCAATAATACTAAAGAAAATTCCTGATATAGGAAAAGCGGGGCAATCCCCGCTTTATTTCCGTAAGCCTAATTTTTCAACAATGGCCCGGTAACGCTCAAAATCTTTGCGCTTTAAGTAGTTAAGAAGAGCCCTCCGCTGGCCGACCATTTTTAAAAGGCCGCGCCGGGAATGAAAATCTTTCTTGTGAACCTTTAAGTGTTCGGTCAGCTGCATAATCCTTTCGGTTAAAATAGCAATTTGTACTTCCGGAGAACCGGTATCTTTCTCGTGCAGCTGGTATTTTGCAATAATTCCCATTTTTTGTTCTTGATTTAACGCCACGTTGTTCACCTCCTCCTACCATAATCGCCAGAGGCCAAGTAGTTAACCTAGCCTCGGGTTAAGCCTAAATGTCCTCCATTCTTCTGAACAAATAGGCAATTAAAGCATCTTCCAAGGCGGCGGTTTCCGCATCTTTTATTTTAGCTTTTTTATACTGTTTGGTCAAATCTTTTTTTAATTTAATAAAATCTTTTTTTAAAATTATTCGGGAGATTTCCGAAATCAACTCCCGGTAAAACTGTTCCTCCCTATTACTTAGGTTGTACACGGCTTATAACCACCTTTCAGGTAAAGGTTATGAGCCGATGGTTTATTTTATTCCTTGTAAAGCCTCATTAATATCCGCTTCGATCTGCTTTTTTAAATCTTCAAGGGAGGCAAATTTTTTCTCGGACCGAATTTTTTTTAAAAAGTTTACCTTTAACTCCCGGTGGTAGAGATTGGCTTTATAATTTAACAGATGAACCTCTAAAAGGGGGCGGCCATCGGCTTTCACTGTTGGTCTTACTCCAAGGTTGGCAATTCCCGGAAGTATTAAATTTTCCCCAATTATTTCTACCTCTACCAGATAAACGCCAAATTGCGGTAAAACAAGGTTTTCTTCGGGCAGAATATTAGCAGTAGGAAAACCAAGCCTTCGGGCAAGTTTGTCGCCTCCTACTACCCGGCCTTTTAAAAAATACTTATACCCCAGCATCCCATTAACCCTGTCTATTTCTCCCGCTAAAATTTTTTCCCGAATTGCTGTTGAACTTACCACCTCCCGGTCAAAAATAACCGGCTCTACAACTTCCACTTTAAAGCCAAAATGCTCCCCGGCTTTGATGAGGTCCGTTACTCGTCCAGCTCCCTGATAGCCGAAAGTATAATTAAAACCAGCCACCACTCCTGCTACCTTAAAATTTTCCAAAAGTATGTTCTGAATAAACTCCTCAGGAGAAAGCCGGGCATATTCGGAAGTAAACGACTCTAATACTGTAAATTCCATTTCATGAGCGGAAAATATTTTGAGCCGCTCTTCTAAAGAAATGATATATTTCACCTGTTTACCCTGAAGTACTTCTAGAGGATGGGGCCAAAAAGTATACACTCCCGAGCACGCCCCGGTTTTATCGGCTAAATTCCGAGTTACCCTCAAAAGTTTCTGGTGGCCAAGATGTACCCCATCAAAATTACCTAAAGCTAACACCACAGGACAGTTAAGGCTAAATTCCTTTGAACTGTTAAAAACCCGCAACTTTATTTCACTCCCCAATCCGGAAAACCTTTTCCGGCAGAAAAATTTTTCCTTGGACTTTGCCCGTGGCTACAATTTTTCCTTCAAAATAAGCAAAAACCTGTCCAAAACTCTCCTTTTCTATTGCCAACTTTACTTCTCCACCATTTTTTACCCTTTGAAACTGGTCCCGGGTTAGCTCAATCTTTGGATAATCCAAAAACACTTCCTCCGGTGGTATAATTTTTAACTCTTCTTCTAGAAGGCAGCAATCTTTCAATAAAAATGGGCCAGACTTAGTCCTGAGGAGGAAGTTTAACGTCGCTCCGGTCAAAAGGATATTACCCAAATCATACGCAATACTTCGAATATAAGTTCCCCGGGAACAGCGAATTATGACCCTGGCCCGGGGGTGAGGAGTATTTTTAGCGATTAATTCTAATAATTTAATTTCATAAACCGTAACCTTGCGCTTTGGAACCTCCACCCTTTCCCCTTTACGCTGGTAATGGTATAAAGGCTTACCCGCAATTTTAACTGCCGAAGCCAAGGGTGGGGTTTGTTCGATTTCTCCTTGAAAATGCCTCAGTTTTTCGATTATTAAAGCCTCAGTTAAAAAAGAGGCATCCTTTTCTGCTACTATTTTTCCTTCCCGATCCCAGGTCGTGGTGGTTATACCAAAAATAATTTCTGCCAGATACTGTTTTTCTGCCCCCGCTTCTAAGTATTCAATTAAGCGCGTGGCTTTTCCTACCGCCACCGGTAAAACCCCCGCAGCTGCCGGATCGAGAGTACCAAGGTGTCCAATTTTTTTCGTTTTTAGCTTTTTTCGTAAAAAAGCTACCACATCATGGGATGTCATGCCCGGAGGTTTTAAAAGATTAATAAATCCATCCATCTTTAAAACCTCTTTTTCACTTCGGCTAAAACTACCTCAATGGTTTCCGGCAGTGATTTTTTAAGGGTACACCCTGCAGCTCTTTTATGACCGCCACCGCCAAACACCGCAGCAATTTCATTAACGTCAATATCTTTAGACCGTAATCCTACCTTAATACTGCCATCTTTCGTTTCCCGGAAAAGAACGCTTACTTCCACTCCAGCAATTCCTCTAAGGTAACTGGCAATGGAGCTTATAACTTCTTCCCCTTCGGCATAACGTTCAATTTGTTCCCGGGTAAACTTTACCCAGGCAATTTTTCCTCCCGCATCAAAGGTCAGGGAATTTAGAGCTTCTCGAAAAAGAAGAACACTATCCCTGGGTTTTTCCATAAATAGCTTTTCATTAATTTTCCCAAAATCTACCCCTTTACGGGCTAAAAAAGCCGCCACTTCAAAGCTTTTACCGGTAGTATTGGAGTATTGAAAAGAGCCGGTATCAAGGGTAATACCGGCATAGTAAGCCGCAGCAATCCATTCATCCCAGGGTAAATTCAGCTTTTCATGAATTTCCGGTAAGATTTCACAGGTAGCTGAAGCTTCGGGTATCACCACGTTTTCTACACCAAAATGGGTGTTACTAATATGATGGTCAATATTGATAACCCGCTGGGGATTAGCTACCACAAAGCTTTTAACTTCTTCCCCCAAGCGTTCAGGATCAGCTGTATCTAAAGCTATTAATAGGCTATCTTCGGTAAATATTGTATGGTCGGAAGTTATTTTTGGAAAATCGGGAAAAAAGGAAAACAGGCGAACGGGTTTATCTTTTAAATACATCTCTACCTTAAAGCCACCTAAACGCAAAGCTCTACCAAAACCTAAAATAGAACCCATTGCATCCCCATCGGGCATGATATGGGATGCTATTATTATTTTTGGATATTTCCCCAAAAGCTCTTTAAGATTCACCCTCGGTCTCTCCTGTATCTTTTTTTTGGTCTAAAGCCTTTGGCTTAAGGCCTTCTAAAATCTCCATAATTCTTGCACCATATTCAATGGACAGGTCTTCCACAAAAGAAAGTTCAGGAATTACCCGAAGTTTTACTCTAGATGCTAATTCCCCTTTAATAAAGCCTTTGGCACTGTTTAAAGCAAGAAAACTATTTTTCTTGGCCTCTTCATTGCCATAAACGCTTATATAAATTTTGGCCTGGCTTAAATCTTTAGCTAAATCGACTTTGGTCACCGAGACAAATCCAAGCCTGGGGTCCTTTACTTCCCGGGAAATTATGGCAGCAACTGCTTCTTTGATAGCTTGAGCCGTACGTTCGTGTTTATGGGAAGCCATAACCCTCACCTCACATTATTCCAGCGTTCTTTGAACCTCTTCAATGGTAAAGGCTTCGATAATATCTCCTTCATGAATGTCATTAAATTTCTCAATGGTTAAACCACATTCATACCCCTGGGCTACTTCCCGGACATCGTCTTTAAACCTTTTTAAGGAATCAATATTCCCTTCAAAAACTACTACTCCATCTCTTATAACCCGGGCCTTGGCCGAACGAACTATTTTGCCTTCTAACACATATAAACCGGCAATTGTACCAATTTTGGAAGCCTTAAAGGTCTTTCTCACTTCTGCCCGACCTAAAACCACTTCTTTGTGCTCTGGTTCTAATAAACCAGCCATGGCAGCTTTGATATCATCTAAAAGCTCATAAATTATCCGGTATACCCGGACATCGATTTTTTCCACCTCAGCCAGCTTACGGGCATTGCTATCGGGGCGGACGTTAAAGCCAATAACAATAGCATTGGAAGCTGAAGCCAGCATAATATCCGTTTCGGTAATTGCTCCAACTCCGGAATGAATTACATTTACTTTTACCTCTTCGGTAGAAAGCCTGGTCAATGACTGCCTGATTGCCTCTACGGAACCATGTACATCCGCTTTTAATACTATATTTAACTCTTTGATCTTACCTTCCTGAATATGTTTAAAGAGGTCTTCTAAGGAAACTTTGTTGCTAGCTCTTAACTCTTCTTCCCGTTTCTGGTTTTGCCGTTTTTCCGCTAAGGTTCTTGCCGTTTTTTCATCTTCAACGACCACCAATATATCACCGGCGCTGGGAACATCATTTAAACCTAAAACTTCCACCGGCATCGAAGGAGTAGCTTTTTTAACCCGCCGGCCTTTATCATCCACTAAAGCCCGTACCCGGCCGTAAGTTAAACCAACAACTACCGCATCCCCAACGTTTAATGTGCCGGACTGTACCAATACGGTGGCCACCGGTCCCCGGCCTTTATCCAGTTGTGCTTCAATTACCGTCCCCCGGGCAGGCTTATTAGGATTAGCTTTTAATTCTTTGAGATCGGACACCAATAAAATCATTTCCAAAAGTTCTTCAATGCCAATCTTCTTTAAGGCCGATACCTCAACAAAAACGGTATCGCCCCCCCAGGCTTCAGGGATAAGGCCGTATTCGGTTAATTGCTGCTTTACCCTATCCGGTTGAGCGTTTGGCTTATCAATTTTATTTACCGCTACAATAATTGGAACCCCCGCGGCTTTAGCATGGTTTATGGCCTCAATCGTTTGCGGCATCACCCCATCATCGGCCGCCACCACTAGGATGGCTATATCCGTAACTTGGGCTCCCCGGGCGCGCATAGCGGTAAAAGCTTCGTGACCAGGGGTATCGATGAAAGTAATCTTCCGGCCATGATGTTCTACCTGATAAGCGCCTATATGCTGGGTGATTCCTCCCGCTTCAGTGGCAGTGACATTTGTCTGGCGAATAGCATCTAAAAGGGAGGTTTTACCGTGGTCAACATGGCCCATTACCGTTACAATGGGCGGTCTTGGTTCTAAGGTCTCCGGATCATCGGGAGTTTCTTCGGTAAGCCAGATATCTTCTTTTTCTTCCTTTTCCACCGTCACCTCAAAGCCAAAGTCGGTAGCAATAATCGTGGCGGTATCGGCATCAATCTCCTGGTTTATGGTAGCTAAAATCCCGTAATTCATTAACTTTTTAATCACTTCTGCCGCAGTTTTACCCATAATTTTGGCAAATTCCTGCACGGTCATACTCTCAGGAATCACAATAGTTTTGGGAACATCTACTACTGTCTCTTGTTTTTCTTTCTTTTCTTTCTTCATACTTAATTTCTTTTCTTCAACGGCAAAAGCTTTTTCTTCCTTCTTTAATGTTTTTTCCCATTCCCGTTTTTTATCCGGGGCTCCTTTCCTCCGCTCAGGTTCCTTATTTTCTCCTTTAGGAGCTTCAGGCTTCGGTATTGCCGGAAGAACGCCTTTTTTCTTATCCTTTTGGAAAGGACGATCTTTTCTCTCCCCAAAGGTTTTTTGCCCCTGGGGTGGATTTTGTCCAGCCGGACGATCTTTATCAAAACGCCGACGTTCATCCCGCTGCCCTTCTGACCGCGGTGGACGATTCTGATTATAGGGACGCTGGTCACTCCCCCGGCGATTTTTATCTTTATCCCGTTGTTCCGTACGTTGGCTGCCTCCATACCGCTGTCCTTGTCCCTGGGGTCTTTCATGCCGTTGTTCCCGCGGGCGATTCGGACCCCCTTGTTTTTGTTGTTGCTGTTGCTCTTTTGGCCTTTGGGGGTGGTTATGCGGCTTTTGTGCTTCAGCTTTTTGTTCCACCTGTTTCTTATCCTGTTCCTTCTTCTCTTTTTCTTCTTTTTCCCGATTTAAAGCTTTTAGCAATAGGTTTAAGTGATGGTTTTCTACAGTACTCATGTGGGACTTTACTTCAACCCCGATTGCCCTTAAGCGGCTTATAACTTCTTTACTTTCCATGTTTAACTCTTTGGCAATTTCAAAAACACGTTTTTTACGCATTAATTCACCCCCTGGTCATAACCAATTTCTTGTAAAATTTTTTGCCAAAATCCGCTATCCTTAAAGCCTAAAATTCCCGTGGGACGGCGGTTTAGAATTCTCCCAAATTTTTCTTTGGTACCCCAGTTAACTTTCAATAGACCATTCTCCTTCGCTAAAAACTCGAATTTTCTTTTCTGGCTTTCGGCCAGGTCTATCGCTAAAATTATTCCTACAATTTGGCGTTTCTTTATCCCCATTAAAACCTCCGTTTCTCCCACCAAAAGCTTTTTCGCCCTTAAGGCTAAACCCAAGATTCCTTCAACTTTGTTCACTTTCTAAGAGCTCCTGTTGTAATTTTTCGATTATTTCGGGAGAAACCGGATGATTTAAAGCCTTCTCAAACTTTTTACCTTTTTTGGCCTGTTCAAAACAAGTCAGGGACGGGCAGATATAGGCCCCGCGCCCAGCTTTTTTGCCCGTTTTGTCAATTAAAACTTCTCCCTCCGGAGTCCTTACTACCCGGATTAACTCTTTTTTCGGCTTCATTTCCTGACAACCAAGACACATTCTCAGTGGAACTTTTTTTTGTTTAGCCATTAAATCCCCCCAACCTGCGATTCGCTCTTAATATCTATTTTCCAACCAGTGAGCTTAGCCGCAAGTCTGGCATTTTGCCCTTCTTTTCCAATGGCTAGTGATAGCTGATAATCGGGTACTATCACCCGGGCAACTTTTTCATCCTCGAAAACCTCCACACTGGTAACTTTCGCTGGACTTAAGGCATTGGCTATAAACTTTGCCGGGTCTGGACTCCACTTCACTACATCAATTTTCTCTCCATTTAGTTCGTCAACAATGTTTTTTATGCGAAGACCTTTATTCCCAACACAGGCTCCGACCGGGTCAACATTTTCATCTTTACTATAAACCGCAATTTTGGAACGAGAACCCGCTTCCCGGGCAATACTCTTTAGTTCTACCGTACCGTCATAAAGTTCTGGTATCTCTAATTCTAATAACCTTTTTAAAAGCCCCGGGTGGGTTCTTGATAAAATAATGTTAGGCCCTTTACTGGTTTTCTTGACCTCAACCAGATAAGCTTTAATCCGATCCCCAAAGCTGTAATTTTCTCCAGGAATTTGCTCTTGTGGGGGAAGGATTGCTTCAGTTTTACCGAGGTCCACGTAAATATTTTTTTGGTCAATTCTCCGGACAATTCCAGTAATGATGTCCCCTTCCCGCTCCGAAAACTCTTCGTAAATTTGGTTTCTTTCCGCTTCCCGAATCCTCTGGATGACCACTTGTTTTGCGTTTTGAGCAGCAATTCGGCCAAAATTTCGGGGAGTCACTTCAATTTCTAACACGTCACCAATATTTAGTCTCGGATCTTTAGCCCGGGCTTCTTCTAAGCTTACTTCTAACCTAGGATCGGTAACCTCTTCCACCACAGTTTTTAAAGCATATACCTTTACTTCTCCGGTAACCCGGTCAATATGAACCCGGGCGTTTTGGTTTATCCCATAATTTTTTTTGTACGCCGAAAGCAATGCTTGCTCCGTTGCCTCCAAAAGCACTTCCGCCGGAATCCCTTTTTGTTTTTCAATCTCTTGTACAGCCTGTAAAAACTCAGTATTCATCGTAAATCCTCCCAAAGTTAAAAATCAAAGGTAAGGTGGGCTTTAGCAATTTGTTCTACAGGAATTTGCAGCTCCCCCTTACCGGCATCTATAACCACCTGACCGTCGCGGACTCCAAGAAGTTTTCCTTTAAATTGCTTTTGTCCGTCAATAGCGGCAAAGGTTTTTATCTGGGCTTCCCGTCCGGCAAATCGCTCAAAATCGGACAGTTTTTTAAGGGGACGTTCTACCCCCGGCGAAGATACTTCCAGGTAGTAAGCCTGGGGAATGGGATCTTCTTCATCCAGTAAAACCCCTATCCTTTCCGAAAAAGCCTGACAGTCGTCTAAATCGACTCCCTCGGGCTTATCTATGTAAATTCTTAAAAAATATTTACCCGCTTCTTTAACAAATTCTACCTCTACCACTTCAAGGTTAAGCTCTGTGCCAACCTTATCGGCCAGCGGCCATACTTTTTGTTCGATTCCTTTATTGCGGCCCATGCTAACGCCCCCTTTCCTTTTTGCTTTAATTATTTTTCCCGTAAATTACTATTACTAACAAGAAAGAGTGGGAAAACCCACTCTTTTCTGCGAAAAGGCTTTTATTTCTTTGTTATTATAACACACAAAGTTTTCCGCTGCAAGGGCTAAAGCAAAAAGATGTACATATTTTGTACTAATGCTAAAAAAATATCAAAAATTTTTTTGACAATATTTCATGGAAGTATTAACTTAAAACGCTTATAAGCATTGCTACTTTAACCGCCCTGCTGCCCGAGCCACGTAACGGCCAACGAGGGGAAGGTAATCGAGGTTGAGGCCAGAATCCTGTCCGTAAAGCTCATTTAAAACCCGGCATAGTTCCTCAACAGGGGTATTACCCGCCCTTTCCCCCAGCCCCCCAACGGTAGTATCCACCCAGTTAACTCCTGCCCTGATGGCTGCTAAAGCGTTGGCCGTAGCCAGGCCAAAATCATTGTGTCCGTGAAACTCGAGCTCTAAAGAGGTGTTCTCCTTCAGCCAGACAAGACGCTCAAAAGTAGCAAACGGGTCTAAGATGCCTACGGTGTCGCAGTAACGCAGCCGTTTTGCTCCCATTTCCCGGGCTAAAAGGGCAATCTCCATTAAAAAACCTGGATCAGCCCGGGAAGCATCCTCAGCCCCCACTGTCACGGTAAGCCCGTGTTCCAGGGCAAAGAGGCAGGCCTGGCGTAAACGGGTCAGCACCCATCGATGGCTTTTCCCCAGTTTATAATGGATTTGAATGTCGGAAACGGGGGCAGAAACATGCACATACTGTACTCCACAAGCTAAAGAAGCACGAATATCCGCCAGCTCCATTCTGTTCCAGGTGCTAACCCGGCTCTTTAAACCCAACCGGACAATGGCCGCAATGGCCTGCTGCTCCATTTCCCCCATGGCCGGAGTACCAGCCTCAATCTGCGCTACCCCCAGTTGATCCAGCATCCAAGCAATGGTCACCTTTTCCTGAAGGTTAAAAACCACTCCCGGAGCCTGCTCCCCATCCCTCAAGGTCGTATCCACAATCTTTACCTGCATCAGTTTCACCTCCGGAAAAAATGACCAGTGATGCCGGGTAGAAAAACGGCAGGGAAAATCTACCCTGCCGCCCAACAATCTAAAATCTCATACCAGCATCCCCACCGCGTCCGCCCGGCAACGCCGGCAGTGGGTTATCTGTTTAATAATAGGAGACAGCTTTTGCCGCATCAGGTTGACCCGCTCCGGTGGCGGTGGAAGCAGATCGGCAAATCCCCCCTGGGGGATTAAGGGTATAATGTTCATGACATGCGCCCCTGCCGTTTTCACCGCCCGAGCTACCTCTTCCAGATGCTCATCGTTGACTCCGGGAATTAGAACACTATTTACTTTAACTACCATGCCAAGTTTCCGGGCCAGGCGGATACCTTCATATTGGGCCCGCCACAACAGTTCTGCCCCTGCTGCTCCTGTATAAATCTGTCCCCTGTAAAATACATAACCGTAAATCCGGCTGCCAACCTCCTTTGATACGGCATTCACCGTTACCGTTACCGCCCGAACCCCTGCTTTCTGCAATTCAGGCAGTTTTTCGGCCAGTAGCAGGCCATTGGTACTGATGCACTTGATCAGTTCCGGAAAGCAACGGTGTACCATGAATAAAGTGTACCAAGTAGACCTGTTGGCCAAAGGCTCTCCT
Source organism: Carboxydothermus pertinax (assembly GCF_001950255.1). Classification (NCBI taxonomy): domain Bacteria; kingdom Bacillati; phylum Bacillota; class Clostridia; order Thermoanaerobacterales; family Thermoanaerobacteraceae; genus Carboxydothermus; species Carboxydothermus pertinax. The sequence continues at coordinate 63,343 of NZ_BDJK01000055.1, read as the reverse complement.
GGTCCAGCTATCCCCACTACCTTAATGCGCTCATCTCTTTCCACTAATTGTTTTACATACTGTAAAGCTTCTTTCGGTGTCATCAGTTTGCTTGTCACCCCGGGACGATTTTCATTGACACAGTCGTACAGCCGGGTACAATAATGGCAGCTAATGTTGCATTTTGGTGCCACCGGTAAATGTACACGCCCAAACCACCGGGTAGCTGCCTTGCTAAAGCAGGGATGTTTCCTTATTATTTCCTCATAAGTTTGTTCCTTCATTCATGTCTCCCCCTTTCTCAGCATAATACCGTAGATATTCCTTAAGAGCATCGGAAATTGTGTCGTTAATTTCTAAAATCAGGATTCCCTTTTGCCTGGCCTTTTCTTGAACGCACTGACCTGCCTTTAAACAAATTACCGCCCGGCAATCAGCCAGTTGTTCCAGCATTTTAACAATGGCATCTTTATGTTCGTCTCCGGCACAAGGACCGGTTAAACATGATATCTCTCGGAATTCCGCCTTCTTAACCTTGTTTCCCTGTAGGGTAAAAATCATAAAACTATCGGCACGACCAAAATGTTCGTTCACCCTTAACCCATCCCTTGTTGCCACAGCAACTTTAAAGGTTTCCGGTCCCAAACTTCTCCCGATTATTTCTGTCATCGCGTAGCTCCCCGGATTCATTATTATTTCCTCCTCTTTCGCAAGTAAAAAACCGTTATCGGTTGCAAGAAAATCTCCGCTGGTTGACCCTTGCTCACTTGCTGGTGGTTCAACCAGATTCGCGGGAATCATTAACCGCCATACCGGAGCCCTTAACAAGGCCGCTACTTCCCGGGCCAGGTTCACAAAACCATTGAAGCCAGCGTAAGGACTGGTTTCCTGAGGAAAGATCAGGAAAGGAATTCCTATCTTATGGGCCATAAACTTTTCTCTGGTACCTCCCACCAGTAAATCCGGCCGGAAACGGTAAAAAAATTCCTCCAGCTCCCGCTGGTTGGCATCGTCAATCATCAACGCACCCTTGCCTAAACAGCGGCGGGATTCGGCATAATCTTCCCGGCAGCCAAATTGGGAACCACATAAAACAACTTCCATACCCAGCTCCTTAAAGGCTCTGGCCATGGAGCCCATCCGGGAAGCACCAAAGAAAAGGGCTACCCGTTTACCTGCCAGAAGCTTTAAGTAGGGAGCTGCCTTCTGTCTGGCTGCCTCTGCCTCCCTTTCCACCCATTCGCTCTCTACTGAACGGTTAAAGAAAGTAGCGATAGTCTGCAACGCCGCTACCGTTTCTTCCACTCCGAAGAAAGAAACCTTTCGCCAGGGAATGCCAAAGCGCTCTTTCATCTTTCGGGCCAACCAGCGTCCAGTGCGTCCGCAGTGAACGATATTGAGCTTAGCCCGGTGAGCCCGGGCCATATTTTCCACCGTTGCCCGTCCTGATACAACGCAGATAAGATTCAGTCCCATACGCTGTAATAAGTGTTCGATTTCCTTTAAATCACCCTGAACGTCAAATTCTCCCAGGATGTTTACATGATTTTCAAAATAAGTTCCCGCCGGCTCGCGCCCGATAAAATGCTCTAGCAAAACTGCCGCGGCAACATCGTGGCCGTCACCCTGGCTCACCCCGCAAAACCCGGGGCAGTTGACCGGCACCACCGGCCGTCCAAGGGTAGCTGACATCCGTTTACAAATTGCCGGAACATCCTCGCCAATAAGTCCCGCAGCGCAGGTAGTATAAACCAGCACTGCAGAAGACCCGGGGCGCAAACTCAGTGATTCCCTGATAGCTGTTTCCAGTTTTTGACCGGCGCCGAAGACGATATCCATTTCATCCAGGGCAGTGGAAAATACCTGGTAGCGTTTTTTACGCACCGTTTCACTGTAATAAGCACAACCTACCGGACCATGAATGAGGTGAATCACATCCCGTACAGGCGCCAGCATCCACCGGGCTCCATATAGCACGCAGGCCCGCTGGGAAATTATCCCGGGAATGGTACGCTGGTCACATGCTGGTAACCCCACCAATCCCAGCTGCCCTACCCTTTCTGGAATTACATCAATGGGTATTTCCATGGTTTTCCTCTCCTTAATTGAAAAGCATCGCCTCTTAAACCCGAGGCCTTTCATCATAAAGGCCATTGTTACTTCAATTCTTTCATTTAATTGAGCCGGAACCGGCCGAGCGCCCTGGGGAGCTTTAATCCCCCCACCAGCCGGCCCGACCCAAACCTGTCGTTTCCTGATATGGTAAGTATCACAAAAAGAGTTTTGTGAAAGCTTCTACAACTGCTGGGTACGGTCGTCGGGATACTGGTAGTCCAAAATGCTGTTAACAATTTCTGCTAGCAACATCTCTCCGCCTCGGTAACCAACTATGGGTCGTTTTTGATAGCCAAAACGATCGTAAATGGGGAATCCCACCCGCACCAGGGGCACCTGCAGCTCCCGGGAAATGTCCACCGCCCGGGAATTGCCGATAATCAGGTCCAGTCGCGGTTGTTTTTTCAGGTATTCCTCAAACTCGAACAGGTCACCGCCATTAATGATCAGCGGCGGTTCGCCTTCGTACCCGGCTTCGGTAAGGATGGTCTCCACTTCGCGGTTGAAGGTCTTGCTGGCCGTACCACTAGCCAGGGCCACCGGCTCCATCCCCATTTCCAGCACGAAGCGGGTAATGCCAAGCACTATATCCGGGTCTCCCATAATGGCCACCTTCTTCATCATCGTGTGGTGAAAGGTATCAGCCAGCGAGTCAATTAAACGACCCCTTTCTTGCAAAAGACTCTCGGGAATGGGTTTTCCAGTAATTTCTTTAAGGGCTTTTAAAAAAGCATCGGTACCCTGCACTCCCACCGGCGGCGGCCCCAGGACAGCACGCACGCCAAATTTGCGCTCCAGGTAGCTAGCACCAGCCTGACCAGCATGAGGTTGTAAGGCAAAGGTAGCCAGCGAATTAGCCATATCTTTGATTTCCTCTACCGTAGTACCACCAGGAGGATAATAGGGAAAGGATATTGGCGGTTGCAATGGGGCATCCAGGGTATCGGAAATATCAAAGAGCACTATTGCTTCAATACCCATGTGGCGCAGTAGGTGTTTGATCTCCCGGATATCGCCCGGGTAAAACAGACCGGGAATGATATTCACTTTACCGTTGGGCTCTCCATTAATAGTAGCCAGAGTCTCTATAAAAGCCTTAGAAGCTCTATTGTAACCTTCCACATGGGACCCAGCAAAGCTGGGGGTGTTAACCAGCACTATGGGGATTTGCTCTGCTTTTTCAGGCCCTATTTCTTTACGCAGTTGGGCCTTTGCCATTTTAATAAAGCTAACCATATCATCACCGATAATCTCACTAGAACAGGTGGTCACCACCCCAATTAATTCGGGCCAGTAACGCACCACCAGGTTGCGGATGCCTTCTACCAGGTTACGCCGGCCACCAAAAACTGCCGCATCTTCATGGAAAGAAGCGGTAGCAATGGTTGCTGGTTCTTTAAAAATACGGCTAAAGGTATAGCGCACGTAAGTAGTACAGCCCTGGGCCCCCTGGACAAAGGGGATCGCCTTCTTTATTCCCAGCACCGCCCACATCGCCCCCAGGGGCATACAGGTGCGGTTGGGATTAACCACCACGGCCCTGTTAGCAGAAGGAATTAAATCAGCCGGCCGTTCACAATACTCCGGCGTAGCCGGAACTTTTTCAATTTTTATCTGATCATAAGGTATGCCTGTGATGGGAATTTCCTTTAACTGCATGACCTTTCCTCCTTGTTTTTTGTCGAAATACTATCAATGCCCCACTGGTATTTCCAAACCGGTGCATAAAGGCCCTGATAGATATCCCGGGCAAAATTAACCATCCCAATGAAACCTGCATAAGGCCCCTTTTCGTAGGAATGGGAATTAACCGTAGGAATACCCATCTTGCGTGCAATATATTTTTCTTTCATCCCGGTTAAAAACAGGTCCGGCTTTTCGGTTTTGAGCATTTCTTCGATCTCAAACTCATTAGGGTTATCAATAACCAACATTCCCTCTGGTGCCCGGGCGTTGATCTTTTCATAGTCATCTTCGTGGGCAAAAGTGCAGGCGACGGCCACAACAGTCATCCCCAGTTCCTCCATTAGCTTGATCCAGTGCCATACCCGGGGTCCACCAACGTAAATGGCAACCCGCTTGCCCTTTAACTTTTCCCGGTAAAAAGATAAACTCTTTTCCACCCGGGCCAGTTCCTCGGCAATCACCTTTTCCGCTCGCTCCTCCAAGCCAAAGAAGGCGGCCGTTTTCCGTAACGCTTCTGTAGTTTGTTTAATCCCGTAGAGTGAGACGCGAATAAAAGGAATGTCGAAGCCATCTTTGATCATATGGGCGATATACTCCGCTGAGCGCTGGCAATGCACCACATTTAACTTTACATCAGGCATTTTAATCAGGTTTTCAATGCGCTCATTGCCGGTGAAGACAGTTACCACGCGTACACCGATTTTTTCGAAAAGCGGTTTGATCACCTTTAAATCCCAGTCCATGTTATACTCGCCAATCAAACAGATATCATAGGGAGTCTTTTCTTCTTCGGACATTTTTAGGTCCGGCCGGCGTTCCCTCAATTCTCGAATTTGGCGGTAAAACTGGGTATTGAAATCATGGTGACCCTTGGACTGGCTCACCCCGGAACAACCCGGTGACTCAGAAGTGAAGATTAGCTTGCCGGTTTTCTTTTCTATTTGTTTGGCCACAGCCCGCACGTCGTCGCCGATCAGGCCTGTAGTGCAGGTGGTAAAAATGATCAAGCCCTTTGCTTCTGGGAACAGCCGGATAGCTTCCAGACAGGCCTGTTCCAGCTTTTTCATGCCTCCGAAAACCACGTCCTTCTCCTGCATATCGGTACACATAGAGTAGCGACGGTTAAACGCTACGTTGGTCAGGCGAGTGGGCGTAGCCCAGGGATAAAAGTCGGAAAGATGGCGCCGCGTACCCCAGGTATACCACGCACAACCTACTGGCGCGTGAACTAATTGAATGACGTCGGAAATTGGTCCGCCCACGACCCCGCGGGCACCGGCAAAAGCTCACCCGCGCTCGGTCATATCCCCTGGAAGGGTTGCGATATTACAAGCAGGGATAATAGATTGCTCTTTTTCTGTGCGGTAAATATGCTTATCCCGCTCGGGAATAGGTTCGTTGCACTTCATTCTCACCAAAGGCATAATAGTCTTCCTCCTTTTCTATCAAGTAGAATTCCACGTGCTCCCCTCCATTAGATAGCCGTCTTTCCCTTCTCCCCTGTACGTATACGCACCACATTCTCAACAGGGCATACAAAGATGCGCCCGTCCCCTATCTGGCCGGTACGATTAATCTTGGTTATCACGGCTACCACGAGAGACACGTCCTGGTCGTCCACCATCAGGGAAATCATCCTTTTGGGTACGTATTTCATTCCACCCTCCTGCTTTTCAAGTTCGGGGCTGACGGGAAAGGAAACTTCGCCCAGGATTCCCTTCTGCTTACCCCGCCCAACCACCTTGCAAGCGTGCAGACTCGGAAAACCCAGTACAGCCAAAGATTCTTTAGTGGCATTAGCTTTATTGGGCCTGATAATGGCAATCACTTCCTTCATGGAATATTCACCCCCACGCAAAATCCTCCGAATAAAGCTGGTGCCTTCGGCCTTAACCGGTACCCAAATATAGAAACGTTTTCCTGGAGCATATTACAGACCCGCAGTACCGGTGCGTATGGTGTAAGTCTCATCCACCGGACTGATGAAGATTTTCCCATCACCGAAGTTTCCGGTGTAAGCGGCTTTAGTGACTATTTCCACCACTTCCGCCGCCTTGCCGTCCTCTACCACCAGCATAATCATCACCTTGGGCAGTTCATCGTAATATATGCTGCCCACATGAATACCCTTTTGCTTGCCCCGCCCGACTACATCTATTTTGGTCAGGGCTACGTAACCGGCTTCGGCCAGGGCGTCCACCACCTCTTCGCTTTTTTCGGGACGGATAATAGCCCGAATCATTTTCATACTATAACCTCCCCGGTCTAATAAATTTTTCCTCTTTTCCCTGATGCTCCATTTCCATAGTTCGCTGTTACATTTTTACCCTATTACTCCAGCAGGCCGTATTTGATCACCAGGTTTTCCATCTCGTCCATAGTCATCGGCTTTGGAATGACGAACATGTCGTTTTCAATAATTTTTCTGGCCAGTTCCCTGTACTCCTGGGCCTGATTGCAGTTTGGATCAAATTGGGTCACCGTCTGACGGTTAAATTCAGCTTTCTGCACGATATTATCCCGTGGAATAAAATGAATCATCTGGGTTCCAATTTTGGAACAAAATTCTTCCATCAATTCCCTCTCCCCATCAACATTACGGCTGTTGCAGATAATACCCCCCAGTCTGACGCCGCTCTGTTCGGCATACTTGACCATACCGCGACAGATGTTATTGGCAGCATATAGAGCCATCATTTCCCCCGAAGCTACAATATAAATCTCCTGGGCCTTGCCCTCCCGCACCGGCATAGCAAAACCCCCGCAGACAACGTCACCCAATACGTCGAAAAAGATAAAATCCAGATCCGGCGTATAGGCCCCTAGCTCTTCCATTAAACTAATGGCGGTAATCACACCCCTACCGGCACAACCAACACCCGGTTCCGGCCCCCCGGACTCGACGCACTTAATTCCGCAAAACCCGGTCTTTACCACCCGGTCAATGGTCACCGCATCCTCTCCTAATTCACGCATTGTATCCATTACAGTCTCCTGGGGCTTACCCCCAAGAATTAAACGCGTGCAGTCCGCCTTGGGGTCGCAACCATGGATCAAAACTTTTTTCCCATAAAAATAGGCCAGGGCAGCTGCGGTATTTTGCTGGGTAGTGGACTTGCCAATACCCCCTTTTCCATAGATAGCGATTTTTCTGGTCATCTTCATCCCTCCCAATTTATATCTAGTATGAAAAAGGTACCGTTTTCCTGGGGGGAATTACGGCACCTTTGCCCGCTTAAAAAACTTCATCGTTTAAAAATATTTTAGGTAATTCTAAAATAATTTGGTGATTAAGCAAACTTAATCCTTATACGCTAACTTCTCGGGTAATAACCACCGACGAAGAATCGGCAGGGTTTTGAATATTGTTCACCGGCACGCCAACTACCATACCTGAATAAGCATCTTCCCCATGTTGGGTAATATCCAAACCCTGTACTTCTTCATCTTCACTAACTCGCAACTTGAAAAATAATCCTACCGTTTTAAGAATGACAAAAGTCATAACCGCAGCAAACAACCAACTAGCTACTACACCAACAAATTGGATCCACAATTGATGGGAATTACCAAAAAACAATCCGTCTGCACCTGCAGAATTAATTGACTTGGAAGCAAAAAGACCCGTGGCCAATGCACCCCATGTACCACCAACTCCGTGCACGCCAAAAGCATCAAGAGAATCATCATAACCCAATCGGGGTTTCACCACGCTTACTGCAAGATAACATGCTATCCCAGCAATTAGACCAATAATCACTGCAGAAATAATTCCTACAAATCCGGAGGCTGGAGTAATAGCTACTAAACCTGCCACCAAACCACTTGCTCCACCTAGGACAGTAGGTTTACCCTGGTGAAACCATTCAGCAATGATCCAGGAAAGGGCAGCTGCTGCAGCTGCAGTATTTGTTACTACAAAAGCACTTGCTGCCAGTCCATTGGCCGAAAGAGCACTACCGGCATTAAAACCAAACCAACCAAACCACAGCAGTGCCGCTCCTAAAACGGTAAGGGGCAGGTTGTGAGGTGCCATTGGTTCCGAACCATAGCCCTTGCGCTTACCCAGCATCAGGGCAGCAATCAGACCAGAAACACCGGATGAAATATGCACTACAGTACCTCCAGCAAAATCTAAAACACCTAAGTTACGCATCCATCCACCAACGCCCCAAACCCAATGGGCTAACGGAGCATAAACTAAGGTCGCCCAGAGTAGTGTAAAGGCTGTAAAGGCCGGAAAACGCATGCGCTCAGCAATCGCCCCTGTAATTAGTGCCGGAGTAATTACTGCAAACATCATCTGGAAAGCCATAAATGCTAAATGAGGAATGGTAGCCGAATAATCAGGGTTTGGTGCTTGACCAACTCCCTTTAATCCCAACCAGGCTAGACTACCAAACAGGTGCGCCTTATCCGGCCCAAAGGCGATGCTGTAACCCCAAAGGACCCATTGTACTGAAATCAGGGCCATAATAAAAAGGCTCTGCATAATCGTGCTAAGGGTATTTTTTCGTCTCACCATACCACCGTAAAACAAAGCTACTCCAGGCAGGGTCATGATCATCACCAGAGCTGCCGAGATTAAAACAAATGCGGTATCACCAGTATTAATTGAACTATCATCGGCTAAAGCTACACCTGGAGCGATTAGCAATAATAAAGGCAAAAGATAAAAGCTATACTTGACTCGCTTGCTCACTTACACCTACCTCCTATCTTTATCACCAGGATTTCTACGCCTCCAGTCGCCGCAATCGCTTACGCCTAAACGGCTGAAGATAGCCTATATCTTATCGCCCTAGGTGAACGGCGCCAATCCACCGGTCGGACGTTGCCTTATAAACACAAAAAGGATGCTTTAATTGAAGCACCATAGCTCCTCTTAAAGCACCCTTGCTTTGCTTTTTTATATTTAATGAAGTTTAATAATCCTAAAAAATAAATTAAAAAGGCGCTCTTTCAGTAGAATGCTCTCCTGAAAAAGCGCCTTTGCCAGCTCTCCACCATTGGATATAATATTTTGAAATAAAATACCTCTTAACGGAATATTCCGCCAAAAGGCACCATTGCCTTAATAAACCTTCTTACATCTTTCTTTGCAATGTAGTTTAAATCAAAGATAAGTTGTTGTCAATACCCTTTTTAAAAAATTTTGTAGATAGGCCAGAGAATCGTTCACAATATTTTTTTAAGCTAAAACAGGCATTGAAAAAGGTGGGTATCCCGGTAGGAATGCCAGTTATTAGTTTGTGTTATTTTAATCAGGGTTTAAGCAAAAAGTACTAACTGGGAAGTCGGTGCCAGACCCTTTAAACATCCGTGAGCTTCCAATACTTCAATAACCGCTTTTGAAGCTTTTCCCCGGACCTTTAAATCTTCAATGGAAACAAACATTCCTTCTTCCCGGGCTTTTACAATATTTACCGCTGCTGCTTCTCCAATGCCGGGCAGCGCTACAAAAGGCGGCAAGATTCCTTCCGGAGTAATTAAAAAGCGAGTAGCATCGGATTTTTCTAAATCTACCGGCAGCATTTTTATTCCCCGGGCCAGCATTTCCAGGGCAACTTCAAGGACTGTAACTAACCCTTTTTCTTTAGCCGTTAAACTATTACCCCGTTGCTCCAATTCGTCTAGGGTTCGGACAATTTTTTCAGGTCCCGCCAGGATCACCGGTAGGTCAAAGTCATCAGCTCGCACAGTAAAGTAAGTCGCGTAAAAAGCCTCCGGGTAGTAAACTTTAAAGTAGGCAATCCTAAAAGCCATCATTACATATGCCACCGCATGGGCTTTTGGAAAGAGATATTTTATTTTTTTACAACTTCCTATAAACCAGTCAGGAACACCGTGTTCTTTCATCACTGCAATTTCTTCTTCGGAAATTCCTTTCCCTTTACGGACATTTTCCATAATTTTAAAAGCTTTCTTGGGTGGTACCCCTTTTTGCAGCAGGTAAATCATGATGTCATCCCGGGTAGAAATGGCATCGGATAATTTACAGATGCCATCTTTGATTAAATCCTGAGCATTATTAAGCCATACATCCGTTCCGTGGGAAAAGCCTGAAATTCTTACCAATTCGGCAAAACTTTTGGGCCGGGTATCTTCCAGCATCTGCCGGACAAAGCGGGTCCCAAACTCCGGAATCCCATAGGTCCCAACGGTGGTACGAATTTCTTCTGGAGTTACCCCTAAAGGTTCTGTAGAAGAAAAGATACCTAAAGTTTTCCGGTCGTCTAACCGAATGGTTCGCGGGTCAATGCCTGTTAAATCCTGCAGCATTTTTAACACGGTAGGATCGTCGTGACCCAGGATATCGAGTTTTACCAGACGACTGGAAATCGAATGGTAATCAAAGTGGGTGGTTACTACCCCAGAATTTTTATCATCCGCCGGATGCTGCAGAGGGGTAAAACGGTGAACATCGTTGTTTTTGGGGACAACCATTAGTCCACCAGGATGCTGTCCGGTAGTTCTCTTTACCCCCACAAGACCATTGGTTAACCATTTAACCCAGGCCTGCCGGGCCGGTCGTCCGGTTTCTTCAAAATACTTTTTAACAAAACCAAAAGCGGTTTTATCAGCCACCGTAGCAATTGTTCCGGCCCGGAAGACGTAATCTTTACCAAATAATTCTTCGGTATATTTATGGGCCTGGGGTTGATATTCTCCCGAAAAGTTCAAATCAATATCTGGAACTTTATCCCCTTCAAACCCCATAAAAGTTTCAAAGGGTATGTCGTGACCCTCTTTTTTTAAAAGTGTGCCGCACCGTGGGCAGTTTTTATCGGGCATATCGGCGCCACAGCCGTAACTGCCATCGGTGATAAACTCGCTAAAGTGGCAGTGAGGACATAAATAATGGGGAGGTAGCGGATTAACCTCGGTTATCCTCGTCATAGTAGCCACCAGCGATGACCCTACCGAACCCCGGGAACCTACCAGGTAACCGTCGTCCAAGGATTTTTTGACAAGTTTATGGGCAATTAAATATAAAACCGCAAAACCGTTATTGATAATAGCATCAAGCTCCCGTTTCAATCTTTTTTCCACAATCTCAGGTAAAGGATTGCCGTAAAGCTCATGGGCTTTTTGGTAAGCCATGTCATAAATCTGTTGATCCGCCCCTTCAATAATAGGTGGATAAAATTCATCGGGTATAGGTTTAATTACTTCAATTTGCTCGGCAATTTTCCGGGGGTTTTCTACTACCACTTCATAAGCCCGCTCGCTACCCAGGTAGGAAAATTCGGTCAACATTTCCTCGGTGGTTTTTAGATAAATTGGCGGTTGTAATTCGGCATCGTCATACCCCTGACCCTTTTGTAAAATCCTTCGGTAAATCTCATCTTCCGGCTCTAAAAAATGAACATCGCCAGTAGCCACCACCGGTTTATGCAAGCGCTCACCTAAGGCGAGAATTTTTCGATTTAGTTCTTCTAATTCCTGCTCACTTTTTAAGCGCTGATTTCGGATTAAAAAAGCGTTATTGGCCTTGGGCATTATTTCAAAGTAATCATAAAAACGAGCTATCTCTAAAATCCTACTTTCCGGCTGCTTTTCTAAAAGGGCGGTAAATAGTTCTCCTGCCTCACAGGCTGACCCAATTAACAAACCTTCCCGGTGGCGCATAAGTTCGCTTTTAGGTATGCGCGGATGGCGATGGTAATATTTTAAATGGGATAAAGTGATAAGCCGGTAAAGATTATAAAGCCCTTCTTGATTTTTTACTAAAATTGAAACATGGTAGGTCCTGGCCCGGTCATTAACATAATTGTAGTTTAGTTTTGCCAGTTCTTCCAAATTTTGAAGTCCACGGTCGAAAAGTTTTGGTAGAACTTTTAAAAATACTTCCGCCAAAGCATAACTATCCGCCAACGCCCGGTGATGGTTATTTAAGGGAACTTCTAAATGTTCCGTTATGGTCTTTAATTTATGGTTTTTTAACTCAGGAAATAAAATCCTGGCGATAGCTAAATTATCCACCACCGAAAATTTCCGGGTAATGCCCAGCTTTCTCAAGGCTTCCCGCAAAAAGCTGTAATCAAAGGCTGCATTATGCGCTAATAATATAGCCCCTTCGCAAAACTCTAAAAACTTTTCAATGGCCTCGTTTAGTCCTTTTCCTTCCTTTTCCAGTAAGTCATTGGTAATACCGGTAAGCTCAGATATCTTAGCAGAGATAGGTTTTTGGGGACGAACTAAAACGGAAAAAGTATCGCTAATCTTCCCTTCATAAATTTTTACCGCACCGATTTCAATAATTTCATCTTTTTGGCTAAACAACCCAGAGGTTTCCAGGTCAAAAGCTACTATGGGTGTTGATTTTAGGGATACTGGAGCAGGATTAAAAACTACCGGTAAACCATCATCCACCAGATATCCTTCAAGGCCATAAATCACTTTTATTCCATATTTAGCCGAAAGTTCTGCTGCTTCAGGAAAAGCCTGAACAACGCCATGGTCCGTTATTGCTACCGCATCATGTCCCCAGCGCTTTAAAGTTTTAAATAGTTGTTCTAAATCCACAACACTATCCATTGCACTCATTTTACTATGAAGGTGAAGTTCCACCCTTTTTATTTCCGCATTGTCCATCCGCCCGTAAGATTTCTCCAGCTCATTTAAATCATTGACAAACAACACCAATTCTCCCACAAAACGGTCAAATTGGACCTCTCCCTTAACTTTTACCTCCATACCTTCTTTAAAGAGAGCTGCTTTTTCTTCGTCTCCTTTTTTGAGGAAAAGTTTAGCGGAAATCGCATCGGTGTGGTCGGCAAGATTAAAGGTTATTAACGTTCGTTCCGATCTAAGTTTTTTTAGCTCTAAGTCAAATATCGTGCCACTAACTACCACATTTTTCTCTTCTTCGGTAAGGGTAGAGATAGGGCGCGGATCTTCCATTATAACCCTACCAAGGACAAGCTTCGTCGGTGGTAGAACTTCTATTTTTCCCAGTTCTTCTTTTTCTTCCTTATTCTCCTCGATAAGCTTTTGCACAAAATCTTCTTCTAATTCCTGCTGCCAATCCAGCGGCTCCAGGAGCTCCTCTTTAAGTTTAGGTATAAATTTATAATTTGGGGCAATTTTGCCAAGAAAACGGGATATTGTTTCTCCTATTTTTTTTTGTTTAACTGTATCCAGTAAGATTTCATTAGAAGTTTCAAAAATAATTTCGTTCCCGTCTAAAGTAAGACCGGAAAGCATTAGCTCTCCTCTAAGCCGCGGCAGTTTTTGCACCATTAAATAACGAACATCTTCTAACAGTAAGTCAGTATCAATTTCAGCTTGATTTTCTAAAGTTAAATTGATCTCAACGGTTAAATCGGGCATTTCTTCTAAAATAGCAGCCCGCAGTGCATCAAATTCCTTTAAGGAAAGATAATGGGGAGCCTTAAAAAAAAGCTCCCATTTATTCTGGGAAAGATCAACTAACACTTTATCTAAAAAGGCTTTTTGCCCTAAATTTTCTAAAATCTTCTTCAAATCTAAAGCATTTGGCTTAATCTTATCCATAAAACCTTACTCCTTTTGCACCTGAATTACACCGGGAAGATTAGAAACTTCTTCTAAAGCTTGATAAACCCGGGTCTTATCAGGACGGGAAAGCATTATCACGATTTGCACCTTGTGATCTTTCTTTTTAATGATTTCCACATTGTCAATATTTAGTCCATATTTACCAAAGGCCTGGGAAACTTTAGCCAGCTGCCCGGGGCTGTCATCCACTACCACCGTAATGGTTTCCCCAGTACGGTAAATTTCTAGATATTTTTCCACCTTGCCCAAATATAATAGGGCTATATAAACTATACCCGTGGCCACTACTGCTCCAAAGTAAAAACCCATACCAACCGCAAGACCTACTCCGCTTACCACCCAAAGACTAGCAGCAGTCGTAAGTCCCCGTATAGTTAAACCTTCCCTTAAAATGGTCCCAGCACCTAAAAAACCGATACCGCTTACCACTTGCGCTGCCAGCCTTGCGGGATCCGCATTGGTCTTGCCCGCAAAGTCGAAGTAAATTTTCTCCGATAGCAGCATAATTAATGCCGATCCGACACAAACCAAAATATGAGTGCGAAAGCCCGCTGATTTCCCAAGACTTTCGCGCTCAAGTCCAATTAACCCACCAAGGATACTGGCCAAAATTAAGCGAAGGACTATATCATACTCGCTCATCCTTTTGCTCCTCTATCCCAGTTTAATTTTATTTCCAAAGCTATTTACAATCTCCCTGTACATCTTGGCCCGAGCTAACATGCCCGGAAAGAAGCCTAGCTTTTCCTCTTTCATGACGTGGGTTAAATTTACCAGGGGGACCTCAACTACCCTGGCCCCGGTTTTTTCGGCATATAAAGTAAGAGCCACTTCCACACCATAACCAAGAGCGGTCACTTCGCGATGGTTGTTAAAAAAATTTTCCAAAAAACTTCGGGTAAAAGCCCTTTGCCCCGATAAGAAGGGGGCAACTTTCTGGGCTAAATCAGTGGACAAACGCCCTTTGCTAAAAACACCTATAGTCATGTCGGCCTCGCCTTTAATAACCGGCAAAAGCAGGTCTAAAATATGACCCGGAGTTAGATTTATGAGGTCTGCATCAAAAAAGGCAATTATCTCGCCATTAGATACTTTAAACCCCTGGTAAAGGGCAGCCCCTTTGCCTTGATTAGGGGAAAGAGAAATTACTTCTACCCCCATCCTCCGGGCAACGTTAGCAGTACCATCCCAGGAGCCGTCATCAATAACAATGATCCTGGCAATAAGAGAAAGTTTTTTCAGGGCTAAGATAACCCTACCGATATTCTTTTCCTCGTTAAAAGCTGGAATTAACACATTTATGGTCAACGCCTTTCCCCCTATAGACCTTTTAAGAGTTCTCTTAGACCTTCTACAAGATTTTCCCGGGTGAAAACTTTTTCTTCCCGGGTTTTGCGGATTTTGACTTCATAAACTCCTTCGTTAATTGTGCGCTTACCAATGGTGATCCTTAAAGGTATACCAATTAAATCCGCATCCTTAAACTTAACCCCCGGCCGCTCATCCCGGTCGTCGATGACCACTTCAAATCCTGCTTTTAATAACAACTCATAAACTTCCTCAGCTATTTTCATTTGTTGTTCATCTTTATTAGAAACCGGAACCACAATAATTTCAAAAGGAGCTATGGCTGCCGGCCAGATTATCCCATCGTCATCGTGATTTTGCTCCACCGCGGCGGCCATCGTCCGGGTAACGCCAATTCCGTAACAACCCATGATAATTGGCTTTTGCTGACCATTTTCATCTAAATAAACAGCTCCCATTTTCTTGCTGTATTTATCTTTTAGTTTAAAGATTTGTCCTACTTCAATTCCCCGGGCAAACACCAGTGGTTTTCCACATTTGGGGCACGGTTCCCCTTCTTCAATAAGCCGGATATCAGCATACTTCACTGTTGCGGGGAAATCCCGCATGGGGTTAACCCCGGTAAAGTGATAGCCCGTCTCGTTTGCTCCGGTTACGGCGTTTAAAACATGCTTTACTTCAAGGTCAGCAATTACCGGAATTTTTGCCCCTACTGGCCCCACCGAGCCGTATTCAGCTCCTAAAATCTTTTCCACTTCTTGAGGGGAGGCAAGTTCAAGGACCAGGCAGTCCACCTGATTTTTAACTTTAATTTCGTTTACTTCCCGGTCTCCGCGAACTACCGCTAAAACATAGCCATCGTCCGCCCGGAACAAGACCGATTTTAAAATTTGTTTTTTATTACACCCTAAAAATTCCGCAACTTCTTCCACAGTTTTTACTCCGGGAGTAGCAACTTTCTGTAATTCGCCTTCGCTCCCAATTTCTTCAGATACAAATTTTGCTTCCGCTTTTTCCAAGTTTGCTGCATAACCACAGTGGTCGTCGGGACAATAGGCTACTACTGCCTCACCAGAATTTGCTAATACCATAAATTCGTGGGTAGAACTTCCTCCTATTGCCCCAGCATCGGCTTCTACCGCTCGAAACTTTAAGCCACACCGGGTAAAAACATTGGTATAGGCTTCATACATTTTCCGATAGCTTATTTCTAAACCCTCTTCATCCCGGTCAAAGGAATAAAGGTCTTTCATGATAAACTCCCGTCCCCGCAATAAACCAAAACGGGGCCGTTTTTCATCCCGATATTTATTTTGAATTTGGTATAAAAGAAGGGGTAAATCTTTATATGATTTAACTTCACCCCGAACCAGATCAGTGATTATCTCCTCATGGGTCGGTCCTAAACAAAAATCCCGATCATGCCGGTCTTTTAGCTTAAAAAGCTCCGGTCCATAGACATGCCAGCGGCCAGTTTCCAGCCAAAGTTCCGCCGGTTGTAAAATCGGCAGCATTAATTCCTGCCCACCCTGCCTGTCCATTTCTTCCCGGATGATTTGCATGATTTTTTTAAGTACTCTCTGGGCTAAGGGTAAATAGGTATAGACTCCCGATGCCGATTTCCGGATAAAACCAGCCCGCAGTAAAAGTTTGTGGCTTATTACTTCTGCCTCCGCAGGATTTTCTCTTAACGTTGGCATAAAATACTGGGATAGTCTCATCGATCTTATTCCTCCTCTAACTTCCTAATTTCGGCTTTTAAAACATCTAAAATCTCTTCTTCTGCAATTTTTCTAATAACTTTGCCCTTTTTAAATAATAACGCTTCTCCTTTACCACCAGCAATCCCAAGGTCAGCTTCCCGGGCTTCTCCCGGTCCATTGACAGCACACCCCATGACCGCAATTTTAAGAGGTTTTCTTACTTTTTTCGCATATTTCTCCACTTCTCGGGCTATTTTCATGATATTTACCTGAGTCCGGCCACAGGTAGGGCAGGAAATAACCTCCGCTCCATATTCCCTTAACCCAAGGGCTTTTAAAATTTGATACCCAATCGTAACTTCTTCTACCGGATCGGCTGTAAGCGATACTCGAAGGGTATCCCCCAACCCCTCCGCTAATAAAGCTCCTATCCCCACCGCGGATTTTATAATACCAGTATTTTTAGGACCAGCTTCAGTTACACCAATATGAAAGGGGTAATCTACCTTTTGAGCTAAGAGCCGGTAAGCATCCAGCATCAGGGGAATATCAGAAGCTTTTAAAGATATTTTAATTAGGTTAAAATCCATCTCTTCTAAAATTCTTACATGGTAAAGAGCACTTTCCACCATGGCCTCGGCTGTTATACCTCCGAACTTTTCGATAAGCTTTTTTTCTAACGAACCAGCATTTACTCCAATACGAATAGGAACATTACGGTTTTTAGCTTCCCGCACGATTATCCGAACTTTTTGAGCACTTCCGATGTTTCCTGGATTTAACCTAAGGCCATGTACGCCCGCTTCCAGGGCCATTAACGCCAGTTTATAATCAAAATGAATATCGGCAATTACCGGGATTGGTGATTTTTTTACAATCTTAGCTAAAGCTTTCGCCGCTTCCTGATCCGGTACCGCAACCCTTACTATTTCACAGCCTGCCCGATGCAGTCTCTGGATTTGTCTTACGGTTTTTAACCAGTCCCGGGTGTCGGTATTGGTCATAGACTGGACGGTGATAGGAGCATCGCCTCCCACCTGAACCGGTCCAATAAAAATAGCTTTGGTTTTTCGACGTATAATTGACAATTTAACCACCTATTAATTGAATAATATCTTTATAAGTAACTATTAACATTAATAAAAGCAATAGCCCAAAACCTATTAAGTGAATAAAATTTTCCTTTTCCGGATCTACCGGCTTACCTCTAACCCCTTCGGCTAAAACAAACATAATCCGGCTTCCATCTAAGGCAGGGATGGGTAATAAGTTAAAGATTCCAAGGTTAATACTTAAAAAGGCAGCCAACTGTACCAGCGAACCAAGCCCAAACTTGGCGGCCCGGCCAATTTCCGAGACTACCCGTACCGGCCCCCCTAGCTCCATAGGCGCCTGGTGCACAATCATTTTCCCAAGGAAAACTATGATTAAGACAATTATTTTCCAGGTGTAAATGAAACCTAAATATAAACCTTCCCATAACGGTTTGCGCTCGGTTACTTGCCGGGGTACAATTCCAATCTTTCCCAGACCTTGCTCATCGGGACGGGGAGTTACCTTTAATGTTATTTCGGAATTATTCCTTAAAACTTTGATGGTAAGGGGTTTATTGGGGCTTTTACTTATTTTTTCTGACAATTGTTCCCAGGAAGTAATTTTAGTTCCTTCTACAGCTAATATTCTATCTCCCGGCTGAAATCCTGCAGCTTTTGCCGGCATATTAGGTTGCACCTGTTCAATCACCGGTATTACTTTAGGCGTACCAAAAATACTAAAAACCAAAGCTAAAAGGACTACTGCCAGCAACAGGTTCATCCCGGAGCCAGCAAATAACACCAAAGCCCTTTGCCAGACCGAGGCTTTCGTAAAACTTCCCCGGTCGTCCTCTTCTTCCTCTCCTTCTTCTAAATCCATTCCTTTCATTTTAACAAAGCCACCCAAAGGGATTAACCTTAAGCTGTACTGGGTTTCTTTTTTCCGGGTTTTAGCCAAAAGGGGACCAAAACCAATGCTAAACTCTTTAACCACTATGCCCACTTTTTTAGCCGCTAAAAAATGTCCAAGCTCGTGAATCCAAATTAAGAGAAAAAAGATTACAATTGAAGCCAATGCCGTTACCATCGGTGTCCACCACCTATAAATTGTTTTGTTATTTCCCGCGCTCGGCGGTCTGCCTCTAAAATTGTCTCTAAATCAATTTTTACCGGGGAAAAACAGTTTAATACTTTTTCTACAATTTGGGCAATTTCCAAAAACTTTATTTTCCCAGTTAAAAATGCCTCTACCGCCACTTCATTGGCCGCATTTAAAACTGTCGGGTAGATATTCCCCGCTTTTCCGGCCTGGATAGCAAGTTTTAAAGCCATAAACCTTTCATAATCTGGTTTTTCAAAAGTAAGGGTTCCAATTTCCGCCAGGCTCAGTCGGGGAAAGGTATTTTTAAGCCTCTCGGGATAGGTTAAAGCATACTGGATGGGAAGTCGCATGTCCGGAAGTCCCAATTGAGCAATTACTGAGCCATCACAATACTCCACCAGCGAATGCACAATTGACTGAGGATGAATTACCGGTTCAATTTTTTCGTAAGGAATTTGAAATAAATAGTGAGCTTCGATAATTTCTAGTCCTTTATTCATTAAAGTTGCTGAGTCTATAGTAATCTTACTTCCCATCTTCCAGCGGGGATGATTTAAGGCCTGAGAGATTGAAACGTTTTGCAGCTGTTCAACTGTATATTCCCTAAAAGGCCCTCCGGAAGCAGTTATAATAAGCTTTTCCACTTGACTTATTATTTCGCCCTTCAGGGCTTGAAAAAGAGCCGAATGTTCGCTGTCCACAGGTAAGAGGTTTTCCCCCAGGCGCATAAGGGGGGTGATAATTTCCCCCGCTGCCACCATTGTTTCTTTATTGGCTAAATAAATTACTTTTCCTGCTTTTAAAGCCTCGATAGTAGGTAGTAAACAGATCGTTCCAGGTATTGCCGTGAGAATCCCATCCACATCGGGCAGTAAAACCATGTTCACCAGTTCTTTAGAACCGTTAGTAAGGTTAATCCCATAATTTTTAAAGTCATCGTAATATTGTTTAAAACTATCTTTATCTGCTAAAAAGGCATATTTCACATTAAACTCGATACACTGTTCTAACAATAAACTCCCGTTTTTTGCCGCAGCTAAAGCAACTACGGCAAATCTTTCGGGATAAAGCTTTATTACCTCAAGAGCCTGCCGGCCAATAGAGCCGGTACTGCCTAAAATTACAATTCTCTTCATGTTTCCTCCAAAATTTATTTTTTAAAATTAATTATTTCCGCATCAATTAAAGCTTTAATTATTAAAAGTACTATGGGACCTGCGGCTATTCCCAATACTCCCATGAGTTTTAAGCCAACATACATAGAAATTAAAGTAGCCAAGGGATCCAAGCCCAGGTTTTCTGCTACCACTTTTGCCTCGACTACTTTTCGAAAAGCCGAAATTGCAAAATAAAGAATCAAGATTTCCACTGCCATCAAGTACTTTCCCTGGATTAACAATATACCAGCCCAGGGAAAAATAATTAAACTTGGACCAACAACAGGTACCAAATCAAGAAAACCAATTATCAATCCTAAAGTTATGGGATAAGATACCCCAATTATATATAAGCCTAAAATAGTAAGAATAGTTGATAATCCAATTAAAATCGCTTGAGCTTTTATGAATCTTAAAGCTGCCGCTAACGCTTCCTGGAAAACATATTCACTTTTTTTTCGATAACCTTCCGGCATTAAATTAAAAATTACTCGCCTGTACTGGGGTAAATCTTTACTAAAGAAATAAGCGGCAATTAAAGCAATTAATAAAATTATGATAAACTCCGGAACCTGGGCTAGACCTACAAAAATACTGGTAAAAAAGTTTTTCCCGGTTTCAACCATCTGGTTTAAGAACTTATCCGCATTGCCTTTTATCGAGTCCGCAAGGGTGGGGGGAAGTTTACCTAAAAAACGGTTACCCCCAGCTATCATATAATTAACCTGATTTTTTAGGCTGATCAATAACCCAGGAAGCATATCGGCCAGACGATAAAGTTCGGTAACGAGCTTAACTACAAAAGAAGAAATTACCGTTAAGAGAAGGAATAATAAAACCACCAAGGAAATTATAGCTCCTAAAGCCCGGCTTACAGAAAAGCGCTTTTCTAAATAACCAACCATAGGCTCCAGCAGCAAAGCTACAATTAAACCAATAATAAAGGGCATTAGATAAATTATTGATATCTTATATAAAAGCCAAAAACCTAAGGCCCCTGCCACAGCGCCTAAAAAGTAAAAACCATACCTTTTCCATTTATCCATACGCCACCTCTAGGAATAAAAGGTCAGAAACAAGTAATAAAAAACTGGAGCTGAGAGAAGCACTCCATCAAAACGGTCTAATACTCCCCCATGGCCAGGTAAAATTACCCCCGAATCTTTCACTTCAGCATAACGTTTAATAGCCGATTCAAGAAAATCCCCTAACTGAGCTACAAAGATGGTAATAAAAGCCAAAGGCAAAAGGGTTAGATACATTGTGGGTAAAAAATACTTGCCATAAATAATTGAAACCAACAGAGCTCCTAAAAAACCGCCAAGAGCCCCCGCAATACTTTTATTGGGGCTAAGATTAGGGGCTATTTTCCGCCGTCCATATTTTTTCCCAATAAAATAAGCAAACGTATCATTAGCCCAAATCAACAAAAAATAGTACAAAAACAACCAAAAACCCGCAGAGGTTTCTCTTATTTCATAAATAAAAATAAACAAAAAAACGTAAAGAAGACTGGTATAAGTATAAAAAAATTCCAGGATATTATGCTTGTTATATTTTATCACAAAGTAAATCCCCGTTACCGTAAGGAAAAGATAAGGCAGAGATTCAATGGGCATTAGACCGGCAAAACCAAATACCAGCAAGATATAAGCCAAAGGAGTAAAAAGCCTGATATCTTTTTGGGCAAACATGCGATTTATCTCAAAAAAACCAAAAAGAGCTAAAGCTCCAGTTAGAACTTTAAGATATAACCCCCCATAATATCCCGCAGCTAAAAATACCGGGATAGCAACAATTGCAGTTAAAATCCGGTTGGCAAGCATTCGCACTTCTCCTTAAGGATAATTTATCCCACCAAAACGTCGGTCGCGCTTTTGATAATCCCTAATTGCTTGCAAAAGGTGTTCCTCGGAAAAATCCGGCCATAAAACCTCTGTAAGCCAGATTTCACTATAGGCAATTTGCCAGAGGAGAAAATTACTTATCCTTATTTCTCCCGACGGACGAATCAAAAGGTCCGGATCCGGAAACTCCCGGGTATAAAGATAGTTAGCAAAAAACTCCTCATTTATTTGTTCAGGAGTTATTTTTCCACTCTTTACGTCATCAGCAATTTTCCGTACGGCTTCCACAATTTCCCGGCGACCACCATAATTTAACGCTAAAATTAAGTTTAACCGGTTATTTTGCCGAGTTTTTTCTATACCTTTGGCTAAAGCTAACCTCGCCGGTTCCGGAAGCTCGGCTACTTCTCCAATCACTGTTAGCCGAACACCCTCCCGGTTTAGCTCGTCTATTTCTTTTTCAATATACTCTACTAAAAGATTCATTAGAACATTTACCTCTTCTTGCGGGCGACGCCAATTTTCGGTGGAAAAGGCATATAAAGTAAGGTAAGGAACATTTAATTTAGCACATAACTTTACCACCCGCCGGACTGTTTCCACTCCTGCCCGGTGGCCAAAATATCTCGGCATACCCCGTTTTTTGGCCCACCGTCCATTGCCGTCCATAATGATTGCAATATGTTTGGGAAGTTTTGCCGGGTCAATATCATTAAAATCTACCTGCACCGTTCTTTTTTTAAAAAAATTAAAATCCATCGTTCGCCTCCGGTGGCCTTACTTTTCCGTATTTCTTTTGTTACTTCTTTAATTATAACGTAAAAAGTAGTTTCCTAAAAGATAATTCAACTTCTTCCCCAGAAATGATTAAACCCCCTCTAAAGAGGGGGTTGTATGTTAATTACTCTTCAATAATGGCACCCACCGGGCAAGCTTCGGCACAAGTTCCGCAATTCTGGCAGGCATCGGTGATTTTATAAATATCACCTTCCACGATGGCGTTATGGGGGCAGCTATCCATGCAAGTCCCACAAGCCAAGCACTCCTCGGTAATTCTATAAGCCATCGAAAGCACCTCCTTTCTCGTAACCGGTAAAACCGATTACGATTCTTCCCTCGGCTTCTCCCCTTTTTATTTGTAAAATTCGAGGGTCCCCAGTTGGATAGTACTTACCGGGCGGCGAGGTAATAACCATCTCCCACTTAAGATTAGATTGTAATATTTTCTTAAGCCCGGTTTCCAAATCAAGTCCTAAAACCTCGTTTTCCATTCTAAACACTCATAATTTCTTCTTCTTTGGATTTTAAAAGTTCATCAACGGTTTTAATAAACTTATCGGTAAGCTTTTGAACTTCGTCCTGCCCCCGCTTCCCCTCGTCTTCAGAAACCGTTTTATCTTTTTCCAGGTTTTTTATTTGGTCATTGGCCTCCCGGCGGATATTACGGATGGCAACTCTAGCCTCTTCCGCTTTTTTCTTAGCAACTTTCACCAGCTCCTGCCGGCGCTCCTGGGTAAGAGGGGGAATGGTAAGCCGAATAACACTGCCATCATTAGTGGGAGTAAGTCCCAGGTCAGACTTTAAAATTGCTTTTTCGATTGCCCCCAGGGCTCCTTTATCCCAGGGTTGAATAACCAAGAGCCTTGCTTCCGGTGCAGTAATAGTAGCTAACTGATTTACAGGCATTTGGCTTCCATAGTAATCAACAAGCACTTTTTCTAATAAAGCCGGCGTTGCCCTGCCGACCCGCATAGTTGCAAACTCTTTTTTTAACGCTTCAACGGCTTTTTGCATGTGGTCCTGGGCTTCTTTTAATACATCCTGGATCACTTGCGCTCACCCCCAACTAAGGTGCCAATATTTTCCCCTAAGATTACCCGCTTGATATTTCCCGGCACCTCTAGGTTAAAGACAATCAGCGGGATATTGTTGTCCATACAAAGGGATGTGGCTGTAGAATCCATCACTCCCAAACCACGGTTTAAAACCTCAATGTATCTAAGTTCATCAAACTTCTGAGCATTAGGGTTTTTCAAAGGGTCAGAATCATACACCCCATCGACCCTCTTAGCCATTAAAATGACATCCGCTTCAATTTCTGCTGCCCTTAAAGCGGCGGTAGTATCGGTAGAGAAGTAGGGATTACCCGTACCAGCCGCAAATATTACTACCCGCCCCTTTTCCAGGTGGCGGATAGCCCGACGCCTAATATAAGGCTCGGCAATTTGGCGCATTTCAATCGCTGTCTGTACCCTGGTATCAATTCCAAGCTTTTCTAAAGCATCCTGGAGAGCCAAGGAGTTAATAACCGTAGCTAACATTCCCATGTAGTCGGCCGTAGCTCTATCCATCCCTTTCGCACTGCCGGAAAGACCCCGCCAGATATTGCCACCACCTACTACCACGGCCACTTGTATGCCAAACTCTTTAATGATCTCGGCAATCTGTCCGGCAATAGAATTTACAATTTCCGGATCAATCCCGTACCCCTTTTCGCCAGCCAGAGCTTCACCGCTAAGCTTTAAGACAACCCGTTTATATTTAGGCGAAGGCACGCTTTTACCTCCAGTTCCTGACATTGATAATTCTACATTTATGGAAAAATTCCTGTATAAGTTTAGCCTTGTGAAAAGATTTATTTATTTATATTCATCGCAGCAGCAACTTCTGCAGCAAAATCTTCTTCTTTTTTAGCTAATCCTTCTCCCAGTTCAAAACGCACAAAACGGCGGATATTAATGTTTTCCCCAATCTTAGCAATCTTTTCGTTTAAAAGCTCCTTAATGGTTACATCGGGATTTTTAATGAAAGGCTGTTCTAACAGGCAAACTTCCTTAAAGAACTTTTCAATCCGCCCTTCAACCATCTTTTCCACCACATTAGCCGGTTTTCCTTCATTTAAAGCCTGAGCCTTTAAAATTTCCCGTTCTTTTTCAACAACATCCTGGGGTACATCTTCCCGTTTCACATATTCCGGTTTAGACGCGGCAATTTGCATAGCAATATCCCGGGCAAAAGCTTTAAACTCATCAGTTTTTGCTACAAAGTCTGTTTCACAGTTAATTTCAACTAAAACACCAATGCGGCCACCGCCATGGATATAGGCTTCTACAACCCCTTCCGAAGCAATCCGCCCGGCTTTTTTCGCTGCAGCAGCTAATCCTTTTTGCCGTAAAATTTCAATGGCTTTTTCCATATCACCCTGGGCTTCTTCTAACGCCCTTTTGCAGTCCATCATGCCAGCTCCAGTTCTCTCCCGGAGCTCTTTCACCATCTGGGATGTAATCATTTATATGTACCTCCTTTAATTTTTAATTACCACTCCATAAAAATTATGCCCTATAGGGGAAAAACTTACAACTATGTTTGGTTCATAAAAAAGGTAGGGTTTAATCCCTACCTTTTATTCCGTATATTGCTCACCCTGGCGACCCTCAATTACTGCATCCGCAATTTTGGAGGTAATTAGTTTTACCGCCCGAATAGCATCGTCGTTGCCGGGAATCACGTAATCCACTTCATCAGGATCGCAATTAGTGTCCACAATGCCTACTACCGGGATTTCCAGTTTCCGGGCCTCTGCTACAGCAATTTTTTCTTTTCTCGGGTCTACCACAAAAAGCGCATCGGGAAGCTTTTTCATTTCTTTAATACCCGCTAAAAAGCGAGTTAATTTTTCTTTTTCTTTCATAATTTCGGCAACTTCTTTTTTAGGAAGAACAGAAAAAGTTCCCTCTTGCTCCATCTTTTCAATTTCTAAAAGTCTATCCACTCTTTTTCTAATAGTTTTAAAATTGGTAAGGGTACCGCCAAGCCAACGTTGATTTACATAAAACATTCCACAACGTTCAGCTTCTTCTTTAATTGCATCCTGAGCTTGCTTTTTAGTTCCCACAAATAAGATGTTGCCGCCCTGGGCGGAAACTTCTTTAATAAAATTGTAAGCTTCTTCCAATTTTTTGGCGGTTTTTTGCAAGTCAATAATGTAAATCCCATTTCTGTCGGTAAAAATATACTCCGCCATTTTGGGGTTCCAGCGCCGGGTTTGATGGCCAAAGTGAACCCCTGCTTCTAAAAGTTGCTTCATGGAAATAACAGCCATTTAAAATCCTCCTTTTGGTTTTGTCCTCCACCCGGTTCATTCCCGCTAAAGACCAGTACTGGCACCCTTTAGCCGGTCACCGGGAGTGCGTTTTTGACACCGTTTAAGATTTTACCACAAAAACAGACTCCCCGCAAGTTAATCGTTTAATTTTTCTAATTCCTCGAAAAGATGGTCGTTTAGAACTTTAATGTAAGTTCCTTTCATCCCTAGAGACTTGGACTCAATAACTCCTGCACTTTCAAATTTCCTTAAAGCATTGACAATCACCGAACGGGTAATCCCAACCCGGTCAGCTATTTTGCTGGCAACTAAAAGCCCTTCATCCCCTTCCAGTTCCTCAAAAATATGTTTTATGGCATCTAACTCCGAATAGGAAAGAGTAGCAAGGGCAATTTGTACTGCCGCTTTTTTCCTGGCTTCTTCTTCAACTCTTTCCGCCTGGGCCCGCAGGATTTCCATACCAATCACCGTTGCCCCGTATTCTGCCAGCACTAAATCGCCATCAGTAAATGACTCATCAAACTTGGCTAATACTAAAGTTCCAAGCCGGGCACCTCCCCCAACGATGGGGACCACAGTCATTACCTTATTGCTCGAAACACAAGTAACATCCTGGAAAAAAACACAGGCATTGGCTTTTTGGCAGAAGTTAGCATGGGTTTCGGTAATTTTTAAAAGAAAGTTTTCGTTATAATCTTCAGGAAAACGTTCGGTTTCTTCCACCATTTGGAGCATAATATCACAGGTAAAGTTTTTAATGAAAGCATGGCCTAAGATTTTCCCTTTACGACTGACAATATAAACGTTGCAGTTGATATTTTCGGAAAGTACTTCTGCAATTTCCTCAAAATCTACCGGATTCCCAGCTGCCTTCTGCAAGATACGGTTGATGCTTCGTGTTTTTTCTAAAAGCGTCCTCATTTGATTTCCTCCTTAACAAGATATTTTTATAAAATATATTTGGACAAATCAGTATCGTGAACTATTTCACTTAGCTTGTCCCGAACAAATTTTTTGTCAATGATAATTGTTTGGCCCCACATTTCCGGTGCATTAAACGACAAATCTTCTAGTACTTTTTCTAAAATCGTGATAAGACGCCTTGCACCAATGTTTTCATTTCGTTCGTTAACAGTATAAGCCATTTTTGCAATTTCTTCAAGTGAATCTTCTGTAAATTTAAGATTAACACCTTCCGTTGCCAATAACTCAATATACTGTTTGGTTAGAGCATTTTCCGGAACGGTAAGGATTTTCTTAAAATCTTCAGCGGTTAGGCTTTCTAATTCCACGCGAATAGGAAAACGTCCCTGAAGTTCCGGGATTAAATCCGATGGCTTACTCATATGAAAAGCCCCGGCGGCAATAAATAATATATGGTCAGTTTTTACCGGACCGTATTTGGTTAAAACTGTTGAACCTTCCACAATGGGAAGGATATCCCGCTGCACTCCTCCCCGGGAAACATCAGGGCCTTGACCATTACCCTGGGAAGCTATTTTGTCAATTTCATCCAAGAAAACAATACCATCTTCTTCCGCCCGTTTAATCGCTTCCCGCTGAACTTCATCCATGTCAATTAATTTCTGTGCCTCCTGCTGGGTCAAGATTCTTAGTGCTTCTTTAACAGTAACCTTTCTTTTTTTGCGTCGGGGAGGAATTAGCCCGCCTAAAAGATCCTGAAAATTTAACCCCATTTCTTCCATGCCCCCAACACCGAAAACCTCAACCATGGGGGTTTTTTGTTCTTCCACCTCGATTTCAACCACTTCATTATCCAAAAAACCTTTTTTTATTTTATCCTGCAGTTCCCGCCGCCGATATTGTAAATCCTCATAAGCCGGATCTGCTTTAACGTTTTCTTCCCGGCTGCCGCTAAAGAACATTTCGAAAGGATTTTTAAAATTTTCTTTTTTGGGATTGGGAATCATTATTTCAGAAAGCCTTTCCACCGCCAGGGAAAAAGCTTTATCTTCCACAGTTTTAATTTTTTCTTCCCGGACCATCCGAAGCGATGTCTCAACCAAATCCCGGATCATACCTTCTACATCCCGACCCACATAACCCACTTCGGTAAATTTGGTTGCTTCTACTTTGACAAAGGGAGCATTAATTAATTTGGCAAGCCTTCGGGCAATTTCCGTTTTACCCACTCCTGTAGGTCCTATCATCAAAATATTTTTAGGTATTATTTCTTCCTTTAAATGGGGTGGCAAAAGTTTCCGGCGGTAGCGATTTCTTAAAGCAACAGCAACAGCTTTTTTGGCAGCTTCCTGGCCAATAATATATTTATCAAGATATTCTACAATTTGCCGGGGCGTTAAGTTATCCAATTTACACACCTCCCAGGGTTTCCACAGTAATAAAATCATTGGTGTAAACACAGATTTCCTGAGCAATTTTCAGGCTTTCTTCCACAATCTCCCGGGCCGAAAGATTGGTATGCTTAATTAAGGCCCGGGCCGCAGCTAAGGCATAATTGCCCCCTGACCCAATGGCTAAAACACCGTCATCCGGTTCAATTACCTCGCCGGTGCCAGAAATTAATAATATCCGTTCGCTATCCGCAACTAAAAGCATTGCTTCAAGACGCCGTAAAAACTTATCGGTCCGCCATGCTTTCACCAATTCTACCGCAGCTCTTAGAAGATTACCCTGACTTTCCTCAAGTTTTTTTTCAAATAAATCAAATAAGGTAAAAGCATCGGCCACAGCCCCTGCAAACCCAGCCAATACTTTACCGCGATATAATTTTCTTATTTTATTAGCCCGCCGCTTAATAACGGTCTGCTGCCCAAAAGTTACCTGACCATCACCACCGATAGCCACTTCCGGACCTTTTTTAACCGCTATAATAGTGGTCCCTTCAAACATCATTTTTTCTCCTCCCTGCTTCTTGGATGGGCTTGTATGTAAACCTCCCTTAGTTGTTCTTTACTAAGGTGAGTATAAATTTCGGTAGTGGACAAGCGCTTATGCCCCAGTAATTCCTGTACGGAGCGAATATCCGCTCCTCCCTCTAAAAGATGGGTTGCGTAACTATGCCGAAAGGTATGGGGAGTAATCTTTCGATTAATGCCGGCTTTTTTAACTATTTTGGCGATTATTAAACGAACCCCTCGCGGGGTAATTCCACCCCCTCGTTGGTTTAAAAAGAGTTGTTCCGACTTTGGTCCAAGGGCTGGTCTACTTACTTCCAAGTATAACTTTAAGGCATTTAAAGCATAACTTCCTAAGGGTATAATTCTTTGGCGTCGCCCTTTTCCCGTCACCCTTACATAACCCTGAGCTAAATCTACATCTCCCAACTTTAAACCAACAATTTCGCCAATCCTGAGCCCGGCTCCGTAAAAAAGTTCTAGAAGAGCTTTGTTGCGTATTTCTATGGGCGTAAATTGCTTTTGACTTTCAATTATTTTTAAAGCTTCCTCCACCGTTAGCACTTCCGGTAAAGTTTTAGGGATTTTGGGAAGTTCTAGGTTTAGGGAGGGGTTTTCTTTTATGAAACCACTTTTTTTTAAAAAGCGGTAAAAGGATCTAAGGGCAACCATTTTCCGGGCGACGGTCCGTCGGCTTAGCTTTTTCTTTAAGAGATACACCAAAAATTTTTTAAGTTCTAATTCACCTACCATTGTAAGACTTTTTTCACCTTGTAAAAACTCCCAAAATTCACTAATATCCTTTTGGTAAGCGGCAATTGTATGGGGCGAATAATTTCTTTCCAATAAAAGATAGTTTAAAAAGGCTTTGAGCTCCTCAGGCATTGGAATTTAGCCACCTTTTTAAATCAGTTAAACTTCTTTGGGCTAAAAGTTTGTACCTTTCCTTTTTATTTTTTATCTTTTGGTCTAAAGGTTTTACCAAGCCAAAATTTATCCCCATTGGTTGAAAATTCTCTTTTGAAGCTGTGTTTAAATAGCGGATAAGTCCACCTATTATTGTGGTTTCCGGTAGAGGCAAAGGCATTTTAGCCAACATCCCCGCTGCAGCAATTCCGGCCCAAGCTCCAGTAGCTATCGCGGCCACGTAACCTTCACCACCGGTAATTTGTCCGGCAAAAAACAACCGGGGATATTTTTTTAAACTCAAGTAGGGAGTTAAAACAGCAGGAGAATTAATATAAGTGTTTTTATGCATGACCCCATAGCGAATAAATTCTGCCTGCTCTAATCCTGGTATCATCCGAAAGACTCGGTTTTGTTCACTCCAGGTAAGATTTGTTTGAAACCCTACTAAGTTATAATAGTCGCCAGCCAAGTTTTCCCGGCGTAATTGTACCACTGCATACGGTTCTTTTCCAGTCCTGGGGTCAATTATCCCCTTAGGTTTAAGGGGACCATACCTCAAGGTATCCTTTCCTCTCTGGGCAATAATTTCAATGGGAAGACAGCCTTCAAAATATATCCCCTTTTCAAAGGGCTTTAAAGGATGACGTTCGGCAGAAATTAAAGCTTCATAAAACTTATTATACTCCTCTTCATTCATAGGTGCATTTAGATAATCTTGATCCTGCTGGTAGCGACCGGCAAAAAACAGTTTATCCATATTTAAACTTTCCCCGGAAACAATAGGTGCCGCGGCATCAAAAAAGTACAAGTAGTCGCTTTCAAGATATTTTTTAAGATTTTCCGCTAAAGCTGGCGAAGTTAATGGACCTGAAGCGATAATGGTAACTTTTTGCGGATTTATATCGATAACCTCTTCCCGTACCACTTCCACCAGAGGGTGCTGGGATAATCTTAAGGTTACCTCTTCGGCAAAGGTATTGCGGTCTACCGCCAAGGCATTTCCCGCTGGAACCCGGTTTCTATCGGCTGCTTTTATTACAATACTGTCAAGAATCCTAAGCTCTTCTTTTAACAGCCCCGAAGCATTATCTAAATTTATTCCCCCTAAAGAATTGCTGCACACCAGTTCCGAAAAGAAGGGAGTATGATGGGCCGGGGTAAACTTTAAGGGTCGCATCTCAAATAACCGGACTTTAATACCCCTTTTCGCTAACTGCCAGGCCGCTTCAGAACCCGCAAGTCCTGCTCCTACAACATCAACTTCCATCATCCTTTTTCCTCCAACGGCTCAGTATGCTTACATTCCGGATTAGTGCACAAAAGATAAGGTGCTTTTTTCTTGGGTCTTTTTTCCACCATAATACTCTGACAGTTGGGGCATTTTTTACTACTTGGAAGGTCCCAGCTTACAAAGTCACAGGTTGGGTAGTTGGAGCAACCATAAAAGGTACGACCCTTTTTTGATTTCTTTACCACAATTTCGCCACCACATTTGGGACAAGTTGCCCCAGTCTTTTGCACAAAAGGCTTTATATATTTACATTCGGGATAGCCCGGACAGGCCAGAAATTTTCCAAAGCGGCTAGTTCTAACTACTAAATTTCTTCCACAATTTGGACATTTTTCCTCACTTTCTTCAACAGGAATTACGACTTTTTCTATTTTTTCATAGGATTGTTTTAACGTCTCGTTAAACGGTTCATAAAAACTTTTTAAAACTTCAATCCAGTTAGTTTCTCCTTCTTCTATTTGGTCAAGTTTTTCTTCCATATCGGCAGTAAATTCCACATCAATTATGTCTGGAAAATGTTCCTTTAATAAATCTACCACAATCCGACCAAGTTCGGTTGGCTTTAGCTGCTTTTTTTCCTTTTCGACATATCCTCGTTTTACAATGGTATCTAATATTGGAGCGTAAGTGCTTGGCCTACCAATTCCCTTTTCCTCCAGCGCTTTAATTAAGGTGGCCTCCGTATACCGGGGGGGTGGTTCGGTAAAATGCTGTTTTGGTTCAAGTTTTAGTAATTTTAAACTCTGCCCCTCGAAAAGGGATGGAAGTTTTTCCTTTCCTTCCCCTTCTTCCTCTTCTACTTGATAGATTTTAGTAAAGCCCGGAAATTTTAAAACCGAGCCCGTTGCTTTAAATAAATAATCTCCAGCAGAAATATCAACCGTTGTTACATCATACTGGACATCGCTCATTTGACTGGCAAGAAAGCGCTCCCAAATTAGCTTATAAAGTTTATACTGATCCAAAGACAAATACTGCTTTATTTTCTCCGGATCCTTTTCAATGTCCGTTGGCCGGATGGCTTCATGGGCATCTTGAATTTTTCCCTTAGGTGTTTTAGTTTTTTTATTTGTTCCGACATATTCTTCGCCAAAAAACTTTTTAATATATTCCTGGGTTTTAGCTTTTGCCTCAAGGGAAACCCGGGTAGAATCGGTTCTTAAGTAAGTGATTAAACCGGTTAAACCATACTCACCTATTTCCAGACCTTCATAAAGAGCCTGGGCTATTTGCATAGTTTTTTTGGCCGAAAAGTTAAGCCTTTTGGATGCTTCCTGTTGCAAAGTACTGGTAGTAAAAGGTTCAGGGGCGGATTTTCGGGTAAGTTTTTTAGTAATTTTTACCACATGGTATTCCTGGTTGGAAAGCTCTCCTAAAACCCGTTCCATTTCTTCCCGGGTTTTAATTTCCATTTTCCGGTTTTGGTATTTAGAAAGCTTTGCGGTGAATTTCTTTTCCTCGGCTTCAAAGTGAGCAGTTAAACTCCAGTATTCTTCCGGGATGAACTTTTCAATTTCCTCTTCCCGCTCACAAATAAGCCGTACCGCCACCGACTGCACCCGGCCGGCAGAAAGTCCTTTTTTAACTTTCCGCCATAAAAGAGGGCTTAATTTATAACCTACAATCCGGTCCAATATGCGCCGGGCTTGCTGAGCATTAACCCGGTTATAGTCAATGCCCCGGGGATTGGCTATCGCTTGTAAAACTGCGTCTTTAGTAATTTCATTAAACTCTATTCTAATGTCACCTTTATCTTCTAAATCCAGTACTTCTTTTACATGCCAGGCTATTGCTTCCCCTTCCCGGTCCGGGTCCGAAGCAATATAAACTTTTGAAGCTTTAGACGCTTCTTCTTTTAATTCTTTTATTAACTGTTTTTTGCCCCTAATGATTTCATAGCTTGGGGCAAAATCTTTCTCAATATTTACTCCAAACCGATAGGTTGGAAGATCTCGAATATGGCCCATCGATGCTTTTACTACATATTCTTTGCCCAAAAACTTGCTGAGAGTTTTTGCTTTTGCAGGTGATTCAACTATCACTAGCTTTTTCAAATTATGATCACCTCTTAAATCTTGGTAAACTTACCTCCAAAAAGTTTTTTTACATAGCCTTTTATTTCTAAGAGTGAAAGCTCACGTAATACTTCGGAAATATTAACTTGAAGAATCTCTGCTATATTTTCTGGTGCTAAATCTTCAGCGGTTAAAAGCTCTAAAATTTTTTGCGATAACCCAAAAAGCTCGGGTAAATTGGTAGAATTGGCAGGGAATAAGGAGCTAAACCCGAGTTCCTCTAAAATATCTGCTACCCCTAAAACAATTCTAGCCCCATCTTTTATAAGGAGGTTACTCCCCGCACTTTGAGGAGAAGTTATCATTCCCGGCACCGCAAAGACCTCCCGCCCCAACTCCAGGGCAATTTTGGCGGTAATTAAGCTTCCACTTTTTAAAGCCGCTTCCACCACCACTATCCCCTGGGAAAGAGCAGCAATTAGACGGTTACGTACCGGAAATAAGAAAGGAAGAGGTAACGTTCCTGGTAAAAATTCAGAGATAATCAGTCCCTTTTGTAAAATCTCTTGATATAGTTTTTCGTTTTCCCGGGGATAAGGTACATCTATACCCGACCCCAATACCGCAATCGTTGTCCCAACCTTAAGAGCACCCCGGTGGGCTTCGCCATCTATTCCTCGGGCCATCCCACTAACAACCGTTATTCCTGACCGGGCCAGGTCTTCCGCAAAGGTTCGTGCTACTTTTACACCATAGGAAGTAGCCCGACGCGCACCCACAATTCCTACCGCTGTTTCCTTTAAGAGCCGGGTATCTCCCAAACAAAATAACACCACCGGCGGGTCGTATAAGTGTAAAAGATTTTGAGGATACTCTTCATCTTCAAAGGTAATAATCTTTATTCCCAAATCCCGGCAATATTTTTTCACTTTTTCAGCATCAAACTCGGTAATTTTCCGAGATAGATTTTTAATTTCGCCCGGAGAAAACCCAAGTTCCTTTAGGGTTTTCTCCGGGGCTAAAACAATTTCTTTTACTGGAAAACCCTCTTTAATCAGGTGATTAAGCTTTTGGTTATAGTATACAGAAGCTAAGGTTAAATAATAATCGCTGTTTGCCAAAAAATCAACCCCACTTTGTTAAATTTATCTTTCTTTACTTTACCCGGCACCGGCTTAAACGTCAAGTAAGAACACCATAAATTCTACCCAAATATTCTATCTATTCTAATAAATGTCATCTTCGGCCATGGTTTAAAACCTTTTTAAATAAGTTTTATAATTTCCTCTAAAGAATATTGCTTTGTAAACAAGTTCCAGACATCACCATTGTCTTTTAGTCGTTCCGGTATAGTTTTTATGTTTAAATCCAGGGGATTTATTTTTCCATTATTAATTTCCTGCCAGGTAAGAGGCGTAGAAACCCCAGCCCCAGTATAAGCTCTTATACTATAGGGTAAAATAACCGTTTTACCAAAACGATTGTGATTATAATCAAGATGCACTTTCCCTTCCCGTTCTGCTCTATAATCTTGAAGAGCTACCCGCTGGGGATGGGCTTTTTCTACTAGACTTCCTATAAACTTAGTAATTTTTACCAACATTTCATTGGGATACACGGGAATTACCGGTACTAAAATATGCAAACCCATTAAGCCCGAAGTCTTCGCAAAACCTTCTAAACCATAAGAATTGAGGACTTCCCGAATTAATACCGCAACTTCTAAACACTCTTTAAAGCCAGAAGGGGGAAAGGGGTCTAAATCAAAAAGTAAAAGATCCGGAAATTTTTCTTTTCCCGCTTTAGCTAAAAGCCCGTGCATTTCAATACAACCCTGTTCTAATAACCACTTTAAAGTCGAAAAATCTTCCACTATTATACTTGTTTTTTCGTTGATCTTTTTTCCGTGGTAAACCAGCCCCAGAGGAGCATGGGTTAATTTTCCCCGAACATAATAACTTTCTTTTCCTACCCCTTCGGGATAAAATTTGACAAAAAAGGGCCGTTTCTCCAAGTACGGCCGTAGATAATCCCAGGTCTGGCGATAGTAAGCTATGATTTCCTCAAGGTAAATTCCCTCGGGATAAACCAAATCTTTTACCATAACCCCACCTTCTTTTTGTATACTTTTCCCGAAAAGGCTTTGGGAAATACAAAAAATCGTGCAGCTAAAGCCACACGATTTTCTAACTTCCCTTAAAACCCGATAAATTGTATTTTCCCGCTTTTTCTCGGAGGCACCGGGGGAGTTTGATCGGGATAACCTAAAACTACCGCACAAACAAACTCCTTATCGGTTACCCCTAAAAACCGGTCAATGTCATCGGCCACATACCTGGGCCCGGTCATCCAGCAAGTCCCCAGGCCTTTTTCATAAGCTAAAAGCATTAAATTCTCTACCAAGGCGGATACACTCATTATTGCTTCAATCCGGTTTTCTTCGTTAAAGTGCCGCTCATGTCCGCTCATCTGGTTGTTTACTGCATATTCGTATTTAGGAATATAAAACAAGATAATAACCGGGGCATCGCCGACATTTTCAAAGAATTGAAGGGTAATCTTTACTATTTTTTCTGGAAAAAGTTCTTCTAGTTTAGGCTTTAAATGCTTTCCTGCTTCGGCAATTAATTTTGCCAGCTCATCCCGTTTTTCTCCCCCCACCACGTAAATTTCCCAGGGTTGGCGGTTTTTCCCGGATGGTGCCCAGAGAGAAGCCTCTAAAATTTCTTCCAAAAGCTCCCGGGGCACAGGATCTTTCTTAAACTTTCTAATACTTCTTCTCCCCTTTAAAATTTCTTTAAGCTCCATTTTCCCCCTCCTTATACCTGATTTCTTAAATCCGGATTTACTTTATGATACGGTCACAGGGCACATCGCAGGGACAATTCCTTTTGCTATCTTTTAGTCCCGGCTCTCCTTTAAGGGTTTTAATTAATTCTAATAATTCTACTACTTCCCTCTCCTTTCCTTCTACAATAAACGTTTTTCCACCTTCAGCTCCACCAATTCCACCGCTTCCCACGACCACTACTTCTACGTTAGGATAAAAAAGCTTTAAAGCTGAAATTTCAGTAAAAATTTCGGCATCTCCCACCACGGTATAGCCAAATTTTTGCCCTAAAGATTTATCTAGAGCATAGATACCAGCCATTGTTGCTGCTTTTCGGACCGAGGGAACCATTTTCTCTAGCCCCACTGGAATAATCAACCGAATACCTCGAGCCCGGATCAGGGGATAAGCTCGCCCAATGGTACCACCGTAGGAGTCTGAAGTAATAATACCCGCAAAACCCTCGGCATCAATAGCATTAGCTCCCTTTAAAAACACATCCTCTCGCCCCATTTTTTCTAGAGCTTCCTGCCAGCTAAGTTCTGAAATTTTACCCCGTTCTACCACCACCGGTGGAATTCTCCGACCAGGATCGGTAACACACTGTCCCTTGGGCGTTATTACTCCCGCAGTATACAACTCCCGTTCAATTTTCCTGCCGGTTAATTCTTCAACGATATACCCATTAGTAGTTCCGCCAGCGATAACCACAATCCCTTCCTTAAAAGCTTTTGCCACCGCCGGATGTTTGGTAATACCGTGAGCAATCAACCTTTTTCCTTCAGCTACGGTTAAAGAAAAGCTAGCCCGCATTTAAATCACCTCCAATAGTCTTAAAGCGTCATAAATTTTTTCAAAATTGGAAGGGTCTTTTTTTATTTCCCCTTTTCCTTCTACCCCTTTAAAACCAAGGGTGATAAATTCCTTTATATCTAGAACATTATTTAAATATTTTAAAGTAATTTCTGCTCCAGTAAACACGGAATTAAAATTAGTGCCGGCAGTAAGAAGATATAATCCTTTGCGCTCCGGAGAAGTTGGTTCCCGCTGTTTTAAAATATATTTCTGAGCCCAATAGGGTTGCATTCGGTCAATAAGAGCTTTGGCCTGAGCACAAAGGCCCATCGCATAAATGGGAGAAGCCAAAACCAAAAAATTACATTTAGGCAATAACTCATAAATTTCTTTCATATCATCTTTTTGGATACACTTACCATCACGACTACATAAATTACACCCAAGACAGGGATTAATTTTTTTGCGAGAAGGGTTAAGAAAAACCCCGCTGCCTTTAGCCTGGAGGAGCTGTTCCACATACCGGGCGGCAGTATCGCTATTACCACCAAGCCTTGGACTTGTGGAAAGAATTAAATAATTAAGGGACTTCTCCACGGCCGTCTCCCTTTTGTTCGCTGACCACATAATAGTTTTCACAAATCTCTAGGGGTCGCCTTTTTACCCGGTAAATTTTCCTCTTTTTCAATTTTTACTCCCTCCTTGCTAAAATCCTTTTATCCCCAAGCCGCCGGGTGATTTTCAGTTGATCTAAGGTTTCTAAAAGGGGCAAGGCATATTTGCGCGAGATACCAAGAAGTTCTCTAACATCGGCAATTACAATTTCCTTTTTTTCGACCAAGAGAGCTTTAATTTTGGCTACTGCCTCTTCAAAATTTTGCCGGGCTAAATAAATTCCCTCATCAATTTTTATTAATTCACCTTGCTCCACCAGATAATTTATGAGCTCCTGGGCTTGTTCTTCGGTTAGATTAAAATTAGATAAAAGAGATTTTAGATTGTCTGGGGTTAGTCCCGCTTGTTTAAAATAATTTAAAACCTTTTCCTTGACTTTTAAAAGCTCAGGAGTAAATTTTGGCAAATGGTCAAGAAGAGATACCTTATTCCCACTTAACTTAAGCTTAGATCTACTCTCGGCAATTTCCAAAAAAGCCTGAAACTCCCTGGGAGTAAAATCATTAAAAAGTTTACTCTTTAATTCGTCTTTCGGTACACCCGTTCGCAAGGGGTATTGGCGATGATAACTTTGTAAAAATTCACCGGCCTTTTCTATAAGTTTAGCAAAATTGGGAGCTGCAAGATATAACTTTTCGGTAGAAGAATAAACTTTATTTTCAATTATTAATTTATTTAAGCTCTCGTCTACTGTTTGGGCGGGAAGGGTGGATTTTTGTTCTAACACTTTTTTATCAAGAGGTTTTATACTTTGCGAAAGGGCACTAAATACTAATTCCACTGGGTCTCCAGTCTCTTTGATTTTTAAGCTTTCCAGTACCTCCGGTCGAAAGCGTTTATATTTTCGTCCCGGATACGGGTCTAATATTTCTCCACCACCAATAGTAAGCATTGGAGAGTAAGAACGGATAACAAAACGGTCGTGGCGGTCAGCAACTACAGGTTCTTCAAGCATTATTTGCGCGTATACTTCACCCCCGGGCTCCAGCTCCTCCCGGTCTAAAAGTAAGACTCGCCCAAACTTTTCCGCAGTGCCTAAATAAAAACGAATTAGCTGGCGGTGGTGGATCGGCTTTTCTTGCGAAGATAACGCAATTAGCTTAACATCCAGCAAACGGGTTGGTTTTAAAACCCCCTGGGTAACAAGATTATCCCCCCGTTCTATATCCTTGACTTCCAGATCCGCAAGGTTTACCGCTACTCTTTGACCCGCCACTGCTTTTTCCACTTTTTGACCGTGTACCTGAAGATTCCTGATTTTTTTTGTAAAACCCCGGGGTAAAATTTCTATCGTCTCTCCTACCCTTAGTTCTCCTGACCAGAGAGTTCCGGTAACTACCGTTCCAAATCCAGCAATAGTAAAAACCCGGTCTATAGGAAGGCGAGCATAATGGGACCTGGGTTTTTCCTCCACTTCTTCCGCAATCCGGTCGATTTCCGTCAGCAAAGCAGGAATCCCTTCACCGGTAAGAGAAGAGACAGGAATGATTGGAGCATTTTCTAAAAAAGTCCCCCGTAAATATTCCCGAATATCTTCAACAACCAGATTTAACCAGTCATTATTTACTAAATCTTTCTTGGTTACTACCACAAGGCCTTTTTTAATTTGCAGAAGCTTTAAAATGTCCATGTGTTCCCGGGTTTGGGGCATAATACCTTCATCGGCGGCAATAACCAGTAATACCAGGTCGAACCCCATTACTCCAGCAAGCATATTTTTGATAAACCGCTCATGCCCTGGAACATCCACAATACCTGCTTTTTTTCCCGAGGGAAGGGTAAGGTGAGCAAAGCCTAGCTCAATGGAAATCCCCCGTTTTTTTTCTTCTTTTAGGCGGTCAGTATCTATACCTGTTAGCCTTTTAATTAACTCGGTTTTTCCATGATCAACATGACCTGCAGTACCTATAATGAAATATTTCATAGCCGGTCACCTGCCAAATATTTTACCAGCAATTCCAAGCAGTAGTTTATTTCTTCTTCTAAAACCGTCCGTAAATCAATGATAAGTTGTTCCTCTTCAATTCTTCCCAAAAGGGCTGGATTTTCCAGACGTAATAAGCTTGCTAATTTTTCTGTTGAGAGATTTTTAGGCTTAATTTTAATTACCCAGGAAGATAAATAAGTTCCCGGAAAAGCTCCACCACCAATCTCGGACTTTCCTTTTTCCAGGATAATTTCGGCAGATAAATTTGTCCGTAAAAGCTTACGGTAAAGTTTTTGAGCACGTTTTTTGATAATTTCAGGTTTTTCCGTTAGCATTCTTAAAACGGGAATTTTCGTTAGAAAATCTTTTTCAAAATAAAGCATTAAGGTTGCCTGCAAAGCTGCTACTGTCATTTTGTCAATGCGGATTGCCCTGGTTAGAGGATTTTTTTTCATTCTCGCAATAAATTCTTTTTTGCCCGCAATAATTCCTGCCTGAGGCCCTCCTAAAAGCTTATCGCCGGAAAAAGTAATTACATCCACCCCTTTAGCTAATACTTCCTGCACCGTTGGCTCATAAGGAAGGCCATAGGGAGTTAAATCCAAAAGGCTTCCACTACCTAAATCCCACATTACTGGAACTCCCTTTTCCCTGCCAAGCCGCACCAGGTCAGCTATTTCCACGGTTTCAGTGAAGCCAATAATTTTGTAATTGCTGGTATGTACCCCCAGTAGTAATCCGGTATTATCGGAAATCGCTTTTTCGTAATCGGTAAGCCTGGTTTTATTGGTGGTACCCACTTCTTTTAAAATGGCACCACTTCTTTCCATAATATCTGGAATTCTAAAGGCTCCGCCAATTTCAACCAGTTGTCCCCGGGAAACAATAACTTCTTTTCCCGAAGCCATGCTACTTAAAGCCAAGATAACTGCGGAAGCATTATTATTCACCACTAGAGCATCTTCGGCTCCCGTTAACTCGCGAAGATACTCCACCAGATGGTCATAGCGTGAACCCCGTTTCCCGGTTTTCAAATCTAACTCCAAATTGCCATAGCTACCGGAAACTTTTTGTAAAGCCTCCACTGCCTCGGGAGCTAAAAGAGCCCGGCCTAAATTAGTATGAAGAACTACGCCCGTACCATTTATTACCCGCCGGTAGGGAGGTAAAAAAAATTTGTCAATTTTTTCTTGGGCAAGGAAAATAACTTCTCTTAATTCCAGCGGTTTTTGCCGCTCACCGGAAACAATAGCCAACCGCAATTCCTCCAGAACTTCGCGAACTTTTTTGGTAACGATTTCCCGACGAAACCTTCCCAAGTAATCTTGTAGTTCCGGAGCTTTGAGGATCTCGTCTACTTTGGGAATAGAGCGTAATAACTTTTCCGCTGGCATCCACTCACTCCTTGTAAATTTCTAAAATTTCGTAATGGGTATTCCGTTTTGCCGGGATAAATCCCGCTTCGCGAATAGTCGTAATTATCTCCTCCATGGGTATACGGTAAGTTACCCCGGCCGCCCGCACTACGTTTTCCTCTAGCATGGTCGAACCAAAATCATTGGTACCAAAATATAAGGCAAGCTGGGCAATCTTTGCCCCCTGGGTTACCCAGGAAGCTTGAATGCTCGGAAAGTTATCCAGGTAAATTCGAGATATGGCCACAGTTCTTAAGTAATCCATCCCTCCAACAGGTAAAAGATGAGCTAAAGCAGTGTTCGCCGGTTGAAACGACCAGGGGATAAAGGCGGTAAATCCGCCGGTTTTATCCTGAAGTTTTCTAATATTTTCTAAATGCATTACCCGGTCTTCATAATTTTCTACATGTCCAAACATCATTGTAGCCGTTGTCTTCATGCCGAGGGAATGAGCTACTTCCATAACCATGAGCCACTCTTTTGTCGAAATTTTATTGGGACTTATTATTTTTCGCACCCGGTCGGATAATATCTCCGCCCCTCCTCCAGGTAAAGATTGTAGCCCACTTGCTTTTAATTCTTTTAAAACTTCAACTACGCTTAGCCCCTCTTTTTTTGCAAGATACATGATTTCCGGCGGTGAGAGGGAATGAATTTGGACCTGGGGAAAACGTTTTTTAATTTGAGAGAATAAATCTTTAAAGTATTGAAGACCTAAATCCGGGTGAGTCCCCCCTTGCATTAAGAGCTGGGTTCCCCCTAATTTAACCAACTCTTCAATTTTAGCAAATATTTCTTCCAGAGATAAAATATATCCTTCCGGGTGTCCCGGAGGACGGTAAAAGGCACAAAATTTACAAGCAGTAGAGCAGATATTGGTATAGTTTACATTCCGATCCACTACAAAAGTAACTATATCTTCCGGGTGATGCCGGCGCCGGACGAGGTTAGCCAGGCGTCCTAAATTGTATAAATCTCCCTGTTCAAAAAGTAAAACTCCTTCGGCAAAAGTAATCCGTTCCCCCGCTTCTATTTTTCCGTAAACTTTTTTTATCTCCAATCCTCTTCCCTCCAGATATTAACAATAACCTCTTTGGGAGCTTCATTAATTTCCGAAGCCAGGCGATAAAATTCCAAAAGACCAGCAATTTCTGACTCGGACAATTCATGGGAAATAATTTTTAAATATTCATCAATTTCTTTAGGAGTAAAAGGGTATTTTTGGCTGCCATAAGCCACCATTTCTTCCCAGTGGGATAGGGAAAAAGCTTTGGCTTTTTGAAAGAGCTCGCTTAACTTTTTAATTTTTAAAGGTTCCTTGGCACAAGTTTCCCGATGAACAGCCCACACCGCATAGACCATGGGATGGCCGGTAAGGGTTTTAAAAGCCTCTCCTAAATCCAAGACTCCTAAATCCGGTGGAGTATGATAATATCCAGATAGAGCTTTATCCCCAATAAGTAACGCTCCATCCAAATCAGTAGTTTGGGAAAATTCAATATTTAAATTCATTGGTACATACTCTGGCCAGGCCCCAAACAGCTTTTTTAAAATTATCTTTAATAAAACCACCGAAGTTGCCGATTCCACTGTAACGCCAACTTTTTTAAGTTCACCAAGTCTTCCCGAAAACTCTTTGCGGTAAAAAAACATGACGCTTAGTACCGGTCCATTAGCTGCAATGGAAAGGTTAGGAAGTATTAAGAGGTTCTGGTGGTTTCTGGCATATTCTATCGAGGAAATTGGAGTAACATCCAGTTCCCGCTTAAGAAAAAGACGGTTTAACTCTGCCGGAGGTCCTGAAAAAAGTTGTATTCGGTCATTGGCTTTTTTCTCTAAAGGATAATATACGGGTAAGCAGTTTAAATAGCTTACCCGTCCAATTCTTAATTTCATTAAAAATCCTCCTGAACAACATTGTAAAGGGTATCCCGTTCCACCGGTTTCCTTCCGGCTTCCCGGATAAGGTGAAGGATTTCCTTTTTGGTCATTGCTTGCGAAGTAGTAGCCCCGGCAGCATGGGTAATCCGCTCTTCTACCACCGTACCATCAATATCATCAACCCCAAAGGAAAGGGAAATTTGGGCAAGTTTTGGTCCAACCATAATCCAAAAAGATTTAATGTGGTCAAAGTTATCTAGCATTAATCGGCTTATAGCCAGCATTTTTAAATCTTCAACCCCAGTAGTGAGGGTTTTAATTTCTCCTTCTAAACCAGTATTTTTGGGATGAAAAGCCAGAGGTATAAACGACATGAAGCCGCCAGTTTCGTCTTGAAGCTCTCTTAACTTAATTAAATGCTCAATTCTTTCTTCAATGGTCTCAATATGTCCGTAAAGCATGGTAGCATTGCTTTTTAAGCCCAGCTTATGAGCTGTTTTCATTACTTCCAGCCAGCGTTCCCCGGAGATTTTTTTCTCACAGATTTTTTGGCGGACCCTCTCGGAAAAAACTTCCGCCCCTCCACCGGGGAGTGAGCCAAGACCCGCTTCTTTTAATATTGTTAGCACTTCTTCCAGCGATTTGCCGGAAATGCGGGAAAAGTAGTCAATTTCCACCGCTGTAAAAGCTTGAATGTGAACCCCGGGCAGTGCTTTTGCCACTCGCTCGACCATTTCCACATAAAAATCAAAAGGCAAATCGGGATGAAGACCACCTACAATGTGAATTTCCGAAATATGGTCGTCTTTAGACTCCCGGGCCCTGGCCTCAATCTCCTCGAGACTCATTTGGTAAGCTTCCGGTGAATCTTTATCTACACCGAAAGCGCAAAGTTTACAGCGGTTAACACAAATATTGGTAGGGTTAATGTGGCGATTAACGATAAAATAAGCATTATTGCCGTTTTTTCTCTCGCGGACAATATTGGCAAGATAGCCAATCCCCAAAAGGTCGGACGATTGAAAAAGGGTTAGGCCATCTTCAAAGGATAGCCTTTTACCTCGTTCTACTTTATCATAAATTTTTTCTAATTTTTTATCGGAAAAACTAAACATTATGTCACTCCCTTTTCTTTTTAATATTTAACTATTAAGTCCAAAACCGTTACGGTAAACATTAAAATACTTATTACCATATTGACGTTATTAAACGCGATATTTATTTTTGTTAAATCATCAGGCTTTACCAGCCAGTGTTCATAAATTAAAAGAAGGGAAACTATTAAAAGCCCACCAAAGTAAAAATACCTGAGTCCAAAGCTAATCCCTGCAATTAAAAACGCTATTATAGTTAAAAAGTGAAAAAAACGTGCAATTTTTAATGCTTTGTCTTTACCAAACCGGGCAGGAATTGAATAAAGGCCATGCTTTTTATCAAACTCGGCATCCTGCAGGGCATAAATTATATCAAAACCAGCCACCCAAAAAAGCACCCCGGCAGCCAGAAAATAAGCCGCCGTCGGTATAACCCCTGAAATCCCCACAAAGCTTCCAAGGGGAGCAAAGGATAAGGCAAGTCCCAGAACTAAGTGAGAGGCCCAGGTAAATCTTTTGGTATAAGAATAAATCACCAAAACAAATAACGCAAGGGGCAGAAGTTTAAGAGCCAGAGGTTTTAGGTTGGAAGCTGCCCAGAAAAAAAGGGCAAGGGAAAGAATAGTGTAAAAATATACCTCCGATACTTTTAAGAGCCCCTGAGGAAGCGCCCGGGTTTTGGTTCGAGGATTTAAGGCATCAATTTGCCGGTCAATAATCCGGTTTAAACTCATCGCGGCAGTCCTTGCTCCGACCATGGCTAAGGTTATAAAGATAAAATCCCGTAGTTTAGGCACTCCTCCAGCCGCCAGAAAGGCTCCTAGATAAGCATAAGGTAGAGCAAAAACGGTATGTTCAAATTTAATCATTTCCAGAAAGATCTTAAGTTTAGTCAAGGCCCAGGTCACTCCACTTCCGGTCCACTAAAGCTTTTATTTCCGGGTCCATCTCTATATCATCCGGCCAGGGGCGGGTATGACCCTCCGATGGCCATTTCTTGGTAGCATCAATGCCAAGCTTTGAGCCGTAATTGGGTAGGGGCGAGGCATGGTCTAAAATATCCAGCGGACCCTCCACTATCATTAAATCCCGTTTAGCGTCAATATTGTTAAATACTTTCCACATCACTTCGGAAAGGTTTTGCACATTTACCTGTTCATCCACGACAATAATCATTTTGGTAAACATCATCTGCCCCAGCCCCCAAAGGGCATTCATTACTTTTCGGGCATGGCCAGGGTAGCGCTTTTTAATGGAAACTATCGCACAGTTGTGAAATACCCCTTCCAAAGGAAGATTGAGGTCGACAATCTCCGGCAAAACTAATTTTAAAAAGGGTAGGAAAATCCGCTCCGTGGCTTTTGCCATATAGCAAT
Source organism: Carboxydothermus pertinax (assembly GCF_001950255.1). Taxonomy (NCBI): domain Bacteria; kingdom Bacillati; phylum Bacillota; class Clostridia; order Thermoanaerobacterales; family Thermoanaerobacteraceae; genus Carboxydothermus; species Carboxydothermus pertinax. Next base: position 18,677 of record NZ_BDJK01000055.1, on the reverse strand, counting down.
CTTCCATAGGTGGCTTTCCGACAACGGTCGCCGGATAAATGGGATTTTTTCTGTGAGTAATAGCCGTTACATGGAATACCGGATAATAATCGGTTAAGCTGTAGTACCCGGTATGATCCCCAAAAGGACCTTCTAAACGCAGCTCATCGGGGTCAACATACCCTTCAATGATTATTTCCGCATGAGCTGGTACTTCTAAATCCACCGTTTCCGCTTTTACTAACTCTACTGGCTCTTTTCTAATAAAACCGGCAAAAAGGAATTCATCAATGGATGGAGGCAGAGGAGCAGTCGCCGCATAAATTGTGGCTGGATCGCCTCCTAAAGCTACCGCCACTTCTAAGGGCTTACCCAGACGTTTAGCCTTTTGGTAAAAGTGGGCCGCATCTTTGTGCATGTGCCAGTGCATCCCGGTGGTTTTCCCATCATATACTTGCATCCGATACATACCTACATTCCTTCTCCCGGTCTCCGGGTCCTTGGTTATAACTAATGGTAAAGTAATAAAACGCCCACCATCTTGCGGCCAGCATTTTAATACCGGAAGTTTATTTAAATCGGGGTTATCTTTGATAATAACTTCTTTCACCGGACCGCTTTTTACTATTTTCGGTGAAAAATTTGAAAGCTTGGCAAGCTTGGGAAGCATTTTTAGTTTTTCAAACATGGTAACCGGGATATCCTCGGGGTTTAAAATACTCAAAAATTCTTCCCCAATATCATCAAAGCGCTCTACTCCTAGCGCTAGTTTCATTCTTTCATAAGAACCAAAAGCATTCATCAGGACAGGCATTTCATAGCCCGGAACATTTTCAAATAAAAGCGCCGGGCCGTAGGCTTTAGAAACCCGGTCGGTAATTTCTGTAATTTCTAATTCTGGCGATACCGGCGCTTTAATTCTTTTTAGCTCGCCACGCTTTTCTAATTCTGCGATAAATTCTCGAAGATCGCGAAACGCCATTAATTACTCCCTCCTAACAATGACTCTAATTTTTCTTTTTTTATATTCTTACTTTCAACTCTAATTTGGTTTTGTTCCCACATGGACCGCTACAATTCCACCAGTTAACTCATAGCATTTAACATCTACCAGGCCTAAATCCTCAAACATTTTCTTAATAACCTGCTGGTGGGGGAAATTTTTTACCGAGTTGGGTAAATATGAGTAAGGGCCTTCCACCCCCACCCCCAGTTTCCCTAAAAACGGAACCAATTTGTCAAAATAAAACCAGTACAACTGTTTAAACACTGGAAGCGTGGGGTGAGCAAGCTCTAAATTTACTACCCGGCCTCCTGGTTTTACTACCCTTTTCATTTCTAAAATCGTTTTTTCAATATCCGGAACGTTCCTTAAAGCAAAGCCAATGGTAGCTGCATCAAAACTATTATCCGGAAAAGGTAAATTCAGGGCATTGCCATGAACTAATTTTATAACTTTTTCATAGGAGGTTCTGGTAATATTTTTCCGGGCAACTTTTAGCATATTTTCGTTAAAATCAAGCCCAATTACTTCTCCGGTCGGTCCCACCACCCGGGCCTGTTCAATGGCAAACATGCCGGTGCCGCAAGCCACATCTAACCCCCGTCCCCCCGGGGACAGGCCCGATACCTTAACAGCAAACCTTCTCCAGGCTTTATCCCGGTTAAAACTTAAAACGGTATTTAATAAGTCGTACCGGTGAGCAATAGAAGAAAAAATATTATAAACCAGTTCCTCTTTTGAAGTTTGGCGGGAATTGTTCAAGCTCTCTTACCCCTTCCTATATTAAATAATCCGCAAAAGAAAATTTAAAGGTACCGTTTTTTTGCAGTATTTCTTTTAATTTTGTCAAATCCCCTGTTTCTTGGTTATCCCAGCGGGCAAGAAAATCACCTACTTCCTCACCCAGTATCCTTAGCTCTTCTACTAAATCTTTGGGAAGCTGTGCTAAATCTCCCAAAAGAGCTAAACATTGTCCCATAAAATACCTTGCATCCTGGTAATTATTCCCCTCCCTAAGGCTTAAAAGAGCTGCTTCATTAATATCAAGAATAAGCTTTGATAAAGGGTTTAAATACTTTAAAAGGCCTGCCCGTGCCAGCTCTCGAAAAAAATTACCATACATATAGTCGCCTACCAATACCCGGTATTGAGTTTTTGTTCTCTCTTCCTGATACTCTTCCTCCAAAACCTGCCGGTGGATTTCATGGGCAAGATAGATATACGAAAAGATTTCGGCAATTTTTTTTAACTTAGCCTTTTCTATCCCCAGGCTTTGGCCAACCGCCAGCCAAAAGAGAAGCCTTCTTTTTAGAGTTTTCATCCCCTTAATTTCGGGTAATATTTCTTCATATTTTTCTACGTTATTTTTAAGTTTTTTCGTTATCAGTTCCAGGATATTGTTTACCATTTTTTGGATGTCATTTTCCAGGATAACTTCCATACTTAGGTCCTCCTCATGCAATGCACATTTATACTATTATTCTTTATTTTATCCTAATTTCCTCTTAAATTTTTAAAATTATTCTTTGCCTTTAAAAAATAAATAAGCCCTACACACCTCTTCCGGTATGTAAGGCTCGTTAACCGTGTTTGAAACACGTACTAATAAAAATCCCTCCTATAAATTGACGGCTTGGCTTTCGGCAAATTCTTCCACCATGACGCCTCGCTTCGTCTCCTTAGCCGTCATGTACTTTGCCCCAAATTCCTTTGCCAGGTAATTGGTAGCATCCCAGGGATCAACCGTATCCCCGCAGGTAAATACGTCAACAGCAGCATAGCCTAACTCAGGCCAGGTATGAATAGCAAGGTGGGATTCCGAAATAACCACCACACCGCTAACCCCTTGCGGGCTAAACTTGTGAAACGCAACCTCTCTAACTTCGGCACCAGCTTCTAAAGCACTTTTTACCATAATTTCTTCGACTCTTTTGACGTCATTTAAAACGTCAAACCCGCAGCCGTAAAGCTCGGCAATCACATGACGGCCTAATGCATTCATCGGCACTTCCTCCTTTAAAGAAAAAATTTTGTGGGAACTATGACCCCCTTTGTATACATGGGCTTGATTCAATCAAATTAAATTTTAGCACATAAATCCCTATTGTCAATAAAAATTTAAAGATTTTCTGGATTAATTTCTTTTAATTTGGGTTAATTCTCTGTTATCCTCAAAATTATATGAGAATTCATGGTTTTCCTAAGCCCTAACCTTATTATGTAAGCTTCCAATGCCGGAAATTTTTACTTCAATCCTATCGCCCGGCGCTAATTTACCAACACCGCTGGGCGTACCGGTTAAAATGACATCACCAGGCTTTAAGGTCATTACTTTAGAAATAAAGCTTACCAGATAGTAAGGGTGAAAGAGCATTTTAGAAGTATTGCTTTTCTGGCGAAGCTCACCGTTCTGCCAGGTCTCAATGTCGAGATTTCCGGGATCGACGTCGGTTACGATCCAGGGCCCTAAAGGGCAGAAAGTATCAAAGGATTTACCCCGCGTCCACTGCCCATCTTTACGCTGTAAATCTCTAGCGGTTACATCGTTGGCACAGGTATAGCCTAAAATGTATCCTGATGCAAGTTCCCGGGAAATATTTCGCCCCTCTTTTTTAATTACAAGGGCAAGCTCTCCTTCATAATCTACCCGTCTACTTTCCGGCGGTAAGATTATCTCGTCGCCGGGACCAATTACCGCCGTCGGGGGTTTTAAAAAGATTACCGGTTCTTCAGGAATTTCATTTTTAAATTCCGCTATATGATCTTGATAATTTAAGCCTACACAAATAATTTTTGCAGGCTCAACCGGTGAAAGTAACTTTACCTTTTCTAAAGCTATTTCCTCCCCCGTTGGAATTACCTCACTAAAAATACCACCAGCCAATACTTCTACTTTGTTATTATCCCTTATCCTGACAAACTTTTTTTGGCCATTGACCAAAGCTCTTCCTAAAATCACTGATTTCCCTCCTTCATAAATAGTAATACTTGATATAAAAGCGGTAAAACGCTGTAATTCATCGTTGTAGCCGCTGCCACAATTCCAGAATCGTTAAAAATAAGCGCAGCCACACTTGCCACTAAAATCGCTATTTGCCCTTTATAAAAAATTGGCATTTTTTCCTTTATTGTATTCATATAGCCCAGAGGCCGGTAAAAGGAAAAAGCTAAAGCTATTAAACTAGTTAAAAATACCCGGCTCCAAATAGTATATCTTATTAATTTAATGTTCATGGCAACTTTGCGGGAAATAATATCCAAAGCCACCGAAACTCCTCCGGCCTTGACCTCTTTTAAAGCTCTAGCCACATGAGATTGCGCTCCGGAACTTAAAAACGCATCATAGGTATAAACTGCCGTCAAGCCTACCAGTACCGCTATCAGCAAAATCAAAACATTTTTAAGGTTAAAGCGAATATTTAATAGCAAGGCCAGAAAAACCACAAATCCAAACAAAGCGGTTAATGCTCCACCAAAATTAGCACCATAAGAAGGGGATGAAATTAAAAAATAGACGGCTAGAAAAACAATCGGGTATAAGGTATATGCTTTCTTTTTAAGTCGCTCCCCATAATGGCTTGCTAGATATAACGTCACCCCCACTAAAACCCCCATATATTCATTACCAATTCCGTAATACCGGGCCCCGGCCATAGGATCATATCCCAGTACCGAGCGTCGTATTAACTCCTGGTGGTTTAAAAGGTCAAAAATTAGCGAAAGAAAGGTTAAAATTCCAATCGCAGCAAAACTATCTATTCCCCAGAATTTATTTAAAAGTTTGGCAAGACAGGTAAAGGCTATATTTAATAACAACGCAATTACAAAGTTAACAGTAAGATTCGAAGTGTAAAAAAGAGAAAGCCATAAAAAAGATAATGGCACAGTAAATAAAAACAAAAGAATAGTTCCTAAACCTTTAATCTTTTTAAAATATATACTATATAGACCATACAAAAGGGCCATAATTAAGACGGTAATATAACTTTTAACCAGAGGAGGCCGTAAGGCATAAGTATTTAATATTTGCCCATGATAATCTCTTAAGAACTTAAGCGCCTCCGGTACTTTAATCCCCTGGAATGGGCGTCCATAAACTTCCACCGGAGGATTTATTCCATAAAAAGTTAAGATACCGGCAGTAAGATCTAGGTTAGTAATTAAGCCAGGTCTTTTGGTAGTTCCTGAGGTTAAAAGTCCCGGAGTAACCTCTTTGCCCCAGACTACAATATAACCTAAATAATCTTTATTGGCTACCATCAGAGACCCCGGATAGGGAGAAAAAACTATTAATCGATCTTTTTGAGGGTCAAGCTTTAAAATTAACTTTCCCAAAAAAGCATCGAGTTCTTCAAATACCTTAGTTTTTTGTCTTTTTACATCCCGGTCAAAAAGTAAATTTTGAAAATACTCAAGCCGCGCCAAATCGCCCGTTTCAATTACCACTAAATCCGCTTTGGCCCAGTTATTACTAATAAAAGAGAAGATTTTTTCGTAATCGCTTCTAACTCCTCCAGGAAAGTCTGGATCTTTTTTTAAAACCTCCCGGCTTACCAGCCCTAAAGGAGTTATGCCAGTTTTGTCCATGGTAAGAAGAGTAATTTCCCGGTGATATTCCTGCCCGGTATCGGCATTACCTATCACCATTATGTTTATCCCTAGTTTTTTTAACTCTTCCCCTAAAAGCCCAATTTTAAAAGGATATTTTAAGGCCCTGCTTTCCCGCTCCGCTTCCACCGCCCCGAAATTTACTACCGCTTGGGGAGCTGGTTCTTTCCCTAAAAAAGAGCGGTATAACGAAAAGGCCTTTTGCTCTTCATAATATTCGTCCGAGTTAAAAGCAAGCCCCCCGGTAGCAGTTCCTCGCACATGGGCACCACTTCCAATAGTAAGATAAGCATTTATACTATTCTGGCTTCCCCCCGTATTATTATTTAAAAGAGCCTGACTACCCTCCTGTAACAGCCGACCAAAATTGGGATATCGGCTTAACTCTTCCAAATCCGAAAAAGGTAGTCCATCTAAAGATATTAAAAAAAGTTTACCAGAACTTGTGGCAAAAGCAAAATTTTGGCTAAAGATTAATGCTAAAAATAAAACTAAAGCAAAGACCTGTTTTTTCACTTCAGTAACCCCCTGTAAATTTCTTCGGTTTTCAAAGTCATCGTAACTACGTTGTATTTTTCATTAATAGTTTTGTAAGCCTTTTCTCCCAGCATATACCGTAAATTAGCATTTAACAGAAGTTTTAAGAGAGCATCTTTTAACGCAATAACATCTTTGGCAGAGACTAATATACCATTTTCCCCGGAAATTACCACTTCCGGAATACCGCCAACACCGGTAGCTATAACTGGAAGTTTGCAGCTCATTGCTTCTAAAAGGGTTAAAGGCAGCCCTTCGGAAAGGGATGGTAAGACAAAAATATCAATCTCCTGGTAAAATTTTAAAGGATTAGTTACATATCCTGGAAAATCAACTAAATTACTAAGTCCAAGTTTTTTCGACTCGGCCAATAACTCTTCTTTTAAAGGACCATCGCCCCCAACAATCGCCCGAAACAAAACCCCTTCGGCTTTTAACAAAGAAAGGGCTTCTAAAAGGTAATTCAATCCTTTTTGAGGAGCAAAACGAGCTAAAGTACCAATAATTGGAGGTTTATGCTCTTTTCTTTCTTTCAGGGAATAAACTTCCACTCCATTAGGAATTACCGCAATTTTCTTTTCTGCAACCCCATGCCTTAAAATTAACTCCTGTTTTAAATTTTCACTTACTGCAATAACCTGGTGGGTCAAGTTTTTGGTTAAAAATCGTTCTAAAGCTGAAGCAATTTTTCTTTTAAGAGCGGAAACATTTTCGTGCCAGATCGAATTATGTACTGTATAAATAACTTTAACATTGGCCAAAAAAGCAGCAATTCTTCCCGCTAACGCTGCTTTAAAGCCGTGACAATGGACTATTTGATACTTTTCTTTCTTTATTATTTTATATAATAAGTATGTTGCCTTTAAGTCCCCTTTTAAAGAAATCCCCGCCGGTATAGGTACCGGATAATACAAAACACCCAACTCTTTCAATATCTTTTGGTCTTCAAAAGAAAGCTCTCCAGCAAAGCCAAAAGAAAAATCAGTACTTTTATTTATTAATAAAGACAAAATATGCTTTTTAATTCCCCCAGCGGAAGGTCGCATCACATGTAAAATTTTATTCTGCAAGTTCATCACCCTTTTTAGTAATGGCCCTAAGCCTTTCGGGTAAAGAAGAATACCTTTTTTCCTCCTGTAGATTTAAGACTGCCTGTCTTACGGCCGATGGAGCACCAATAATAACTAAAATTTTCTTGGCCCGGGTTACCGCGGTATACAGGAGATTTCGTTTTAAAAGGGGATAATGCTGGTTATGTAAAACCAGCACTACCACCGGATATTCCATTCCTTGAGCTTTATGAACAGTAGTAGCATAGGATAAGGTAATTTCTTCTAAATCTGCTTTATGATATTTAATGTTTCTTCCGTCGAAAGACACGATAACCTCTTCCTCATCCCCGGACTTGATAATTTTTTTAATAAATCCGGTCTCCCCGTTAAATACCCCGTCAACACCCCGCTCATAATTATTTTTTATTTGCATTACCTTATCATTAACTTTAAAGGAAGTGCCTAAAAATCTAACCTCCTGTTTTTCATCTCCGTTAAAAAGCTTTTGGAGAAGAACATTTAAGTTTTCTACCCCTAAAGTACCTTTACGCATCGGGGTCAAGACAGTAATTTCTTCGGGAGAAAAATTATAATTTTCCCAAAGCCTTTTTAGGGCTTTTAAAAGAAAGTCAATTATTTTCTCGGTACTGGTAGCTTTTATAAAAAATACATCATCCACCTCTTTTGCAAAAAGCAGTTGTTCAAGTCCCGGCCAGTCACCCGCTAAAATCCGATGGGCTGCATCAATAATCCCTGCATCTTCTCCCTGGCGAAAAACAGTTTTTAAGCTAATTCTTGGAATTTCATCCACTGCTAAAAGGTCTTTTAATAACTGGCCCGGTCCCACCGGGGGCAACTGGTCCGGATCCCCCACCAATACCAGGCGACTGCCTGGGCTTATGGCTTCAAATAAGGCTGCCGCCAAAGGTAAATCCAACATGGAAACTTCATCAACAATAATTAAATCGTAAGGTAGCGGCTCATACTTATTATACCGAAACAATATTTCCCCAGACCTGGTTTCTCCCTCCGGCCCTAGCAGTCGGTGGATCGTGGCAGCAGGCATCCCTGTGCTCTCTGAAAGTCTTTTTGCTGCCCTGCCGGTAGGAGCCGCCAATGCAATTTTACCCAGAGGATAAAACATCTGGTATAGCTCTATTAAACCTTTGATTACAGTAGTTTTTCCTGTACCCGGTCCCCCGGTAAGAATACACAGTTTTTTTCCCGCTAAGCTTAGGGATAAAGCCTCTTTTTGCAGGGGGTCATAAGATATCCCTAGCTTTTTCTCGATTGAAGCTAATTTATTTTTAATGTTATACCCGTTATCAGTAGCTGTTAAAAGAAAGGCTACCTTCCGGGCAACAGTTTTCTCGGCCTCATAAAGTTTTTTCAAATAAAGCCGTCCTTGTTCTAGACATAGCTCCCCCGTTTTTAAGAGTGTCATAAGACCTTCCTCAAGGGCACCAAAATTTGGGCTTTCCCCTAAAACCTGTAGCGCTTCCTGATACGCTTCTTCCACAGGCAAATAAACGTGCCCCTGCTCTTGAGCCTGTTTTAAAGTAAAAACAATGGCTGCCATAATCCGGTAGAGATGGTCCGGTGGAAAATCCATGTTTTGGGCAAGCCTGTCAAAAGGCCCAAAGGGAAACCCAAAAAGCTCGTGAATTGGTTTATAGGGATTTTCCTTTAAGTGGTCAATTAAACCCTCCCGGTAGTATTTAATTAAAGTTTTTATCTGGTACGGCTCAAGGTTTAAAGGTGCTAAAAGGTTAAAAGCTTCTTCAAAAAGATACTCTTCCTTTACCTTTTGATATAAACTTTCGGCTTTTTCAAAATTAATTCCTTTTATTTCCGTTAACCGCGAAAAATCCTGCAAAATAATCTTCAGAGAATCCATTCCAAATTTAGTAACAATTTTAGCTGCAGTTTTCTCGCCAATTCCTTTGACACCAAGATTAGATAAGTAAAGGATTAACCGTTCAGGAGTATTTGGTCTTTCTTTTTCGTAATATTTTACCTGAAACTGTAAGCCATAATTGGGATTATTAACAAACTGCCCTGTGACCAGGTAGCGTTCCCGTACCCGGCAGTTAATTATTTCTCCTAAAATATGAATAATCTCCCCCTGCCGGTCCCCTTCTAAAATCCGGGCCCCGGCAATGACAAAATTTTCCCGGGAATACTTAATATAGATTACTTCGACTTTTAGATTTTCTTCCAAAGAAACCTTTGCCATAAGGTTTTCCCTTCATTGTTTGTGTTTTAGATAATTTTACTATAATTTTAAAAAAGAAAAAACCCCGGCCTTAAGCCGGAGTTTTTTAGCCAAGAATGGCTTTTAAATCTTCATCGGGGGTAGTGATAAGCTTTAGCCCAAACTTTTCGTTTAAGATAGCCAATAAGTTGGGCGTTAAGAAGGCTGGAGCAGTCGGACCAATCCGAATGTTCTTAACTCCAAGGTAGAGTAGTGATAAGAGAATTGCCACCGCTTTTTGTTCAAACCAAGAAAGAATTAAGCTAAGCGGTAAATCATTTACTCCTACCTTAAAGGCTTCGGCCAGGGCTAAGGCAATCTTCACCGCGGAGTAGGAGTTGTTACATTGACCGATATCTAAGAGGCGGGGAATACCGGTGCCTTCAATTTCGCCAAAGTCCTTATGAATGAAGCGGTATTTACCACAAGCTAAAGTTAAGATAATCGAATCCTTTGGTACTTTATCGGCAATTTCGTTGTAGTAGTTGCGGGTAGTTTTTGCCCCATCACAGCCGCCAATTAAGAAGAAGTGTTTAATTTTACCGGTTTTTACCCCATCAATGATAGTATCGGCTAAGCTTAAAACCGCATTGTGATGGAAGCCAGTCATAATATAGCCGCCCTCAACTTCTTCCGCCGGAGGAAGCTCTAAAGCTTTCTTAATTACTTCCGAGAAGTCGCGGTTTTCGATATGTTTTACTCCGGGAAGGTGGGCTATACCGCAAGTAAACATCCGGTCTTTATAGGAATCCTTGGGAATTAAGACACAGTTAGTGGTACCTAAAATTACCCCCGGGAATTCTTCAAACTCTTTCTTCTGGTTCTGCCAGGCAGTACCGTAGTTACCTACTAAATGGGGGAATTTCTTTAATTCAGGATAAGCATGGGCCGGCAGCATTTCTCCATGGGTGTAAACATTGATGCCGGTGCCTTCGGTTTGTTTTAAAAGTTCATATAAGTCTAATAAATCGTGACCGGTCACCAAGATTGCCGGGCCTTTTTTAAGTCCGGTGTAAACTTTGGTTGGTACAGGATTGCCAAACCGTTCGGTATGGGCTTTATCTAAGAGCTCCATAATCCGAAGGTTCATTTCCCCGGCTTTTAATACCATCTGCAGGTGATGGTCTAAGTCAAAATCCACGTTCGTTAAAGTGGTAAAAAGGGCTTCATGCATAAAGGCATCTACTTCCGGATCATGAGCCCCTAATTCCCGGGCATGATAAGCGTAAGCTGCAATCCCTTTTAAGCCAAATATAAGTAAGTCTTGAAGTGCTGCAAGATCTTCATTTTTGCCGCAAACTCCAACGGGACCAACACAGCCTTTCCCTTGAGCCGTTTGCTCACACTGATAACAAAACATGCAAAAACCCCTCCTATGATATTGTTTTTGCCCTAAGGCTACTTTCATTTTACCGGGAGGGGTAGAGAAAAACTGTTAAATTCGTCACAGTTTTGGCATGAAATTTCTTAAATTAAGTGGATTACTTGGGCATAAAAAACCAATTTATTTTAAATTTTCCGGATTTAAACCGGCAAGCTCGGACAAAACAAATACCCCATCTTTTCTAATTAATATATCATCAAAGTAAATTTCCCCACCGCCATATTCGGGAGTCTGAATTAAGACAAGATCCCAGTGCACCGCCGATTTATTGCCGTTAAAAGCTTCGTCGTAACTGGAACCAGGGGTAAAGTGGATGCTCCCCATAATTTTTTCATCAAATAAAATATCTTTCATTGGTTTAGTGATGTAAGGATTTACTCCTAGGGCAAACTCTCCAAAATACCTTGCCCCTGCATCGGTATCTAATATTTTGTTTAGCTTTTCGGTATTGTTAGCGGTAGCTTCAATGATTTTTCCATCTTTTACCATAAGTTTGACATTTTCAAAGGTATATCCCTGATATACCGAAGGTGTATTGTAGGTGATAACACCGTTAACTGAATCTTTAACCGGTGCTGTATAAATCTCTCCGTCGGGAATATTCCGGTGGCCGTCACATTTTACCGCTGGAATCCCTTTTATGGAAAAAGTAATGTCGGTTCCGGGAGCGGTTATCCTTACTTTGTCAGTCCGGCTCATTAAGTCAATTAAAGCATCCATTGCCTTAGACATTTTGCTATAATCCAAGTTACAGACATTAAAATAAAAATCAGTAAAAGCCTCTAAACTCATTCCGGCCAGCTGAGCCATTGAGGAGTTGGGATAGCGAAGTACCACCCATTTTGTTTTCGGTACCCGCACCTCTCCGTGTACGGGGTGCCACCAGTCCCGCATGTAAGCAGTCATTTTTTCTTCTGGGACATCGGAAAGCTCGGCAATATTATCCCCGGCCCGAATTCCTATGTACGCATCCATTTGCTCCATTACTGCTTTTTCCATTTCCCGGTTAATCCTGATAACTTCTTCATCGGCTCCCAAAAGGATTTCCCGCAGGAGCTCTTGATTTTTTAATAATACAACCGGTTTAGCCCCGACTTTATAAGCTTCCCGCACCAAAGCTTTGGTCAGGGGAAGCTCCGGGCCAATATTTTCAATTAAAATTTTCTCCCCCGGTCTTAAGGAAGTTGAATAGTGGACTAAGTTTTGGGCAAGTTTAATAAATCGCGGATCCATTTTTCTACCTCCTTTTTGGTATTCTCTTTTTATCTTAGGCTTTTTTTCCTAAAAAAACAAGAAAAGCCCGGACTATAATTCCCGGTAAGCACAGGGACCGGTAGCACATTTTCCGCAAATTTCCACGGGAAAACTATCTTTAAATACTTCCCCGCATTGAACGCACCAGGCATAACAGCGCTGGCGGTCAAAAGCAGTATTATCGTCTTTTAACGCTCCTACCGGGCAAATATCCAAACAATAAGTACAGCCCTTCTCCCGGTCACATTGAAGATAAGGGGTCAGGGTTTTATTGGCGGGAAGCTCCAGATCCGTGACAAAACTTGCAAAACGGCCCCCTGAACCAAGGGGAGTGATTAAAAGGTTATTCAGGCCAAAAGTACCAAGCCCGGCAATATACGCTACATGTTTATGGGACCAAATAGCTTTTAAGATTTTTTTATCAAACTGATAGGTCGGCATCAACCCCTCGGCATTATACCCTAAAGTTTGAAGCTCTTCTTTAATTTTTGTAATAATCCGCCAGAGAAGTTTATTGGTTTTAACATAAGCTTTGGCCCAGAGCTCGGAAGGATATAAGCCTTCTTTGTTGCTTTCAATGATCTCCCGGGTATAGGGAAGAAAAATAGCCACCGCCGTTTTCGCCCCCGGTAAAAGATCCTGGGGCATTAAATGTTCCGGATTGGCGACTTCCTTTAGTTTTAAAAAAAGAGGATTTTGGCAAGAAGCGTAACCAATTAAGGGCGAACGGTAGTAAAAAGTGCTCTCTTCTTCGGCTAATACTTCATTCTTAACTATTTTCTCTATTAAATCTTTCACCAATTTCCCCTCCATTTTAAAGTTTTTGTAAATTTTATAAAGATTTTTTCATAAAGCTTTTTAAAGTCCATAAAATAATTTAAAATAAAAAGAAAAAATCTTATAGGGAGAAATCATGAATTTACTGTGGGATTTATTTTTTCACTTAGACCAGCATTTAGACCTACTGCTTCAGCGATTTGGCTTTGAAGCGTACTTAATATTGTTTTTTATCATCTTTGCGGAAACGGGTTTTGTTGTAACCCCTTTTTTACCAGGCGATTCCCTTTTATTTGCTACCGGAGCTTTAGCTGCTACCGGAAGCTTAAATATCATTATTTTAATAATATTATTCATTACCGCCGCAATTACCGGCAATACAATTAATTATTTTATCGCCCGGTCTATTGGTTTAAAAATTCTTACCAAAAATCAGCGGATTATCAAAAAAGAACATCTGCAAAAAACCGAAAACTTTTACGCTAAATATGGTCCTATTACCATTATTCTTGCCCGGTTTGTTCCAATCGTCCGGACTTTTGCTCCTTTCGTTGCCGGCATTGGGCGGATGAATTTAGCTAAGTTCTGGTTTTACAACTTCATCGGAGCTTTTTCGTGGGTAGTATTGATTACTTTAACCGGCTACTTTTTCGGCAACATTCCGGTAGTAAAAAATAATTTTTCCCTGGTAGTTTTAGGAATAATTTTTGTATCCCTCCTACCTGCGTTTATTGGTTTATTTAAGCGCCGCAACTAATCACCTTTAGGCCCTAATTTTAAAAGCTGGCAGGTAGCCATACATCAATCAGCACAATTTAATCCGCTGAAATATTCCCGGGCGGATTTATGCCGTTCAGGGTTACGGTATCATAACCTTCAAGGTAAAGCCAGCCGGTTTTTACCTTTTTCATTTTTCAAAAGGCACCAGTGCTCATCATCGGATATAAGAATCCTTATCCACCGGTAGTCCTTTAGAGCGATTAATATAATCGGAAAAATCAAACAGCCTTTGCCGTAAATCCTCTCTAAACACTTCAAAATGTGTTTACACAACTCCAAAATCTTATATTTTATTATATTTTATAAATTTTTACAACATTTAGCAATGTGTTTCTGGTAAAAATTTAAAGCCCCTGACCTTAAGGAAAGACCAGGGGCTTTATATATCGAGCTATCTATGCTAAACCGTTTAACAGTTCGCAGGCTCTAACAGTATGCTTGCACAGCACCGCCGTCGTTACCGAACCCACTCCACCGGGAACCGGGGTAATCTTGTCAACAATCGGCTCTACTTTGTCAAAATCAACGTCGCCACAGTACTTACCCGGGTTGTCCGGATCCTCGTTAATCCCTACGTCAATTACCACCATCCCGGGCTTGACATAGTTTTCTTTAACCATCTTGGCCCGGCCCACCGCCGCCACCAAAATATCCGCTTCCCGGCATACTTCCGGTAGATTCTTGGTGCGGGAATGGCAGATGGTGACGGTAGCATTTTCCCGCAGAAGAAGAATAGCCGCCGGTTTGCCCACCACCAGAGAACGACCAAGGACAACCGCTCTCTTACCCTCCAAAGGTATGTTGTAATATTTAAGTATTTCCATGACCGCCGTAGGCGTACAGGGCGGAAAGCCGGTAGGGTCATCGGCAAAAACTTTCCCTGCACTGCCAAGAGTCAAGGAATCAACATCCTTTTCCACAGGAATCAAGGAGCGGATTTTCCGCTCGTTTAAATGTTTGGGCAACGGGCTAAACATGAGAATACCGTGAATATCCTTCCTTGCTCCAATTTCGGTAATCGCTTTTTCAAAGGACTCCTGATCGATATCCTGGGGATATTCAAACACCTCGTATTCCATGCCGACGGATTCACAGGTTTTCTTGGCTCCGCCCTCATAGTAGAGGTCATCGGGCCGGGCTCCAACCCGGACAATGCCAAGTTTCGGCACAATCCCTTTAGCCTTTAAATCGGCTACTTTTCCTTTCAACTCTTCTTTAATTGCATCGGCAACCGGTTTTCCGGTAAGTCTTTCTGCCATTTTTTTCTCCCCCTCATAATCAATTTCTTCCAAAATTAAAATTTATTTTTTAATTTTATTAATAACTAACTCTAAAGTCTCATCGGCAATTTTGCTACCTTCATTTAGTAACTGCTCCATTTCCGCTTTAGTTTTATTAACAAATTCCTGATCCTTGATGGTGTTAAGGTTAATAATAACATTGAGCATGCCGCTAATAAGGGCCGATTTAAGGAATACCACCCCACAGCCTACATCAGAAATGGCCAGTTTGGAGCCAATCTGCCCCATGCGCTGGTGGATTTTAATCCCTTCAAAAGCTTTGCGCATAATTTCCATAGGTACCGAGCAGGCATCCTTGGAACACTTCTCTAAGGTTTCTTCTTTGATTTTTTTCTGCTCTTCCGTTTCTGCCGGAAGACCATAGGCTTTGGATAGAGGCTCAAATACTTCGGCATCTTTGTCAACCAGGCTCTTTAGCTCTTCAATAATTTGGCTTCCCCGGGCGATAAGTTCCTTTACTTCGTCCTCCACATCGGCGTACTTCTTTTTGCCCACCGTTAAGTTCCCCACCATGTTGGAAAGTGCCATACCAATCGCTCCACCGAGAGCAGCCGCTCCACCACCGCCGGGTACAGGAGCTTTAGAAGCTAAAGCTTCTAAAAATTCGTTACAGGTTTTGTCTAACATAGACATAAATAAATACCTCCTTAAAACTTTTTATTTTTCTGCCTTTAAGAGATACCTAACCACCAAACTATCTACCGCTTCCTCCCCCCTTAACTATTGGCTTAATTTTCTTAAAATGTATTTCTTTTGAATATTTGTAATCTTTCCAAAATATAATTTAAACCGTTCCCCTTTTCCCGGAGTTCCATCGGTAACAGTGTTTTATTTCGGCAGGTTTTCTTTTTTTCCTGCCCAATCGGTCATAAAAAACCTTAATGTTTGCCAATAGTTTTATCGTTAAAACAAAAACCCACCCGGTTTACCGGATGGGCTTACTTGACGTGCAATTGATTGAGCCCACGCTTTTGAGCTGTTTAAACCACAATAGCTTGTATAATTATTTCAATCACAATACAGTAGGTTAATGCATAAGTTGATTGTTGTCTGTAGCGCAGGGGCAAGGTTTTTCGTTATCCTGGTGATGGGAAAATCAAACCCGAAATTATTTGGAATATTTTTGAAAATTTTTATTTAATACCACTAAAATTCTGGTATAATAAAAAAGGAAATCTGGTGGTTTATTCTTTCACTTTAATTACAGGTGATTTAGATGAAAAGGAATTTGAATGATATTAAAGGGCAAATTGAAGAATTAAAAAAATACTGCGAACAAAATAAAAACATTTTAGCATTATATATATTTGGATCTTATGGCACCGAGCTTGAACGTATTACCAGCGATATTGATTTAGCAATGTTATTCAGAAATAGCCCTTCACTTTTTGAAGAACTCGAGATTGAATCTGACATCAGCCAGATTTTCGGACGGGATAACATTGATCTTGTCAACTTAAACAAAGCTCCATTAGATATTTGTCATCAAGTATTATATACAGGAGACCTTTTATATTGTACTGATGAAATAGCCCTTGCAGACTTTAAGGAGAAAGTTTTTAATACCTACGGAGATTATGGAATTACATTAAAAAAATTTTATGATGATTATATGAAAGGACTGAGAGATAAATATGCCTGAAATTGATAAAAAAAGGGTTCTTGATAAAATCCGAGTAATTGAAAACAGCTTATCCAAATTAAAAACCCTTGCTCAGCTCCCGATAAATGAATTTTTATCTGATTTCAAATACTTTGATTCCGCAAAATACAATCTTCAAACTGCTATTGAGGCTATGATCGATATAGGTAACCATATTATATCTCGAAGGGAACTTGGAGTTCCAAGAACTTACAGCGATACTTTTGAAATTTTATATAAAGGTGGAATATTAACAAAAAAAGACGCCGACATATATAAGCTAATGTCTAAATTTCGAAATCGCATAGTTCATTTCTATGATGAAGTTGATGACATCGAAGTTTACAGAATCTTACAGAGCAATCTTGGAGATTTTGATTCATTTATCCTGCAGATAAACAAATTGTTAAATTAATTTTCATCCCCGGAAGCCCGCATCCTCCACTATTTCACCGTTAATGCCGTTTAAGGCAACGGTATGTACTTTGGCAAGCATTTATCTTCTCCTTTTGATATTTTTGTTTCTTATTCGGCATATTTCCTAAAATTCCTCTAAAAAGAAAAAAGCCTGCTTGAAAAAGCAGGGTACAAGGTTTCAAGGACTAAAAGTTTAACGAATAATTAAATTGGTAAATTTTATTTTAAAAGTATTTCCTTCAGACAAATTATTTTTTATAATATCTGTCAATCGCCCAAACAAATTCTTCCCAACTAAAATTTGCTTGATCAGGAAATTTTGCTCTCTTAACTTTAACAGCAAAATCATCCAATTTTTCTATTTGTTTTTTATCCACAACCAACCCTTTCAATTCTGTACCTGCTACATTAGCAAAAGTAATTGAAGTATTACGTAAATCTTCCACTAAAATAGGTAACTGCGATTTATTTATTAAATCACTAGTTTTTGGTTCTAATAAGGGATTTAAATCTAATATATTTCTTGCTCTTAATTCTGCATCTTTTAGAACAAAAGAAATCATGAATAAGTAATTAATATCTTTCCAATTCTTTTCATCGGCTTTATCAAGAAATTCCACTAACCCATTTAAATCACCTGAAAGCATTTTGGCATAACCAATCGCAAGATATGATGGATAATCATTTTTAGTTAAACTTCTTATATTTGAGGAATACTCACTTAAGTGCGAATTTTTAATCCATAAGTTAATATTAGCAATTATTGATAAAATTAGTATACATATAATTATAAAAATAAATAGCTTATTTTGCAAATTTATTAATCCTCCTGCATATTTTTTAATTAATTGTATGATGTACTCCAGCATAATTAGTCCACCAGAACCATGGAAGTGAACCAACGTATGCTATAGCATATTGAATCTTTGATTGAGGCCATAGCTTAAAAGAATTATTATTAGTTGTTCGAATATCAAAGGAAAAATAAACTTCAGCACTAGAACCAGTTTTGTTGTTAGTGTAAATATCTGCATTATTATATGTGTAGGTTTTTGGCAAATTTATCTTGGTGCTTGTAGCAGTAAAAATTTTATATGCATCATTGCTCCCAAGACCACCTGATGAAATTTTTGCTGTAAAATTATTAGCATATGCTTGAATTATATTATTTGGTACACCTAAATAATCTAAAATATCCCATATAATTAATGGTACTGAAGTAGATGAAGATGAATCTGATGGATTCATGCCCATTATAAATAAATAACTATTACGTGAATCATCACTACACAATCTAATTTGAGCACCATTTATCCAACAAGTATAGCCTAATGTTGCAGGAAAAATTTCTTCAACGTTTTCAAGTCTCGCCCATGCTCTTACACGTTCCACACCTAATACCCAACCATTATACAAATTTTTGTTTGCCGAAGCACTCACAACATTCATTTCTTTTCCCATATTACTTCCACCTAAAAATGTTCCGTATGACCGTCCTTTATCATAAAGCTGATCCGCTAAAATTTTTGTAGGCATGAAAATAACAGAAATCAATAATAGTAATATGAAAAATCTTCTTCTTAACATATTTAATCCTCCTCGTATAATGATTTTAGAAATAATCTTTAAACGGTAATAAAAACCGTTTAGATTTTATAAAAATTGTTCTTTGAAAACTGGAAATTAGAC
>NZ_BDJK01000054.1 GCF_001950255.1 Carboxydothermus pertinax | reverse complement strand
TACCTGGCCTTGGTCCAGTTATCTGCGCCGGTATTATTGCTGAAATTGGTGATATCCACCGTTTCCCTAATGATTCAGCTTTAGCTAAATTTTCCGGCTTAACTTGGCGTGAGCATCAGTCAGGTGAATTTGAAGCTGATACTACGCCACTTACTAAAACCGGTAACGCTTATTTGCGTTATTACTTAATTCAGGCTGCTAATTCTGTTCGTCAGTACGAGCCTGAATACCGGGAGTTCTACTCCCGTAAATTCCGGGAAAGCAAAACTCACTATCATCGCCGTGCTTTAGTCCTTACCGCACGTAAATTAGTGCGTATGGTTGATGCTCTGCTGCGCAGCAACCAACTCTATCTGCCCAAGGGGCAAAGGAGGAATCTTGCTTAATATTTTTTAAATCCTAATTTCCATTTTTGTTGCTTGTTTCCATATTGCTTGGATTCAGGACGGTTTTCTATTGCCTTTTTTAAGTCTTAACTTCGAAAATTTTTGACCTCATGGTCTTGACATATTACCGTAGGTCTT
>NZ_BDJK01000053.1 GCF_001950255.1 Carboxydothermus pertinax | reverse complement strand
TAGCAAGGGCTACGGCAAGGTGCGTCTTCCCTACTCCAGGCGGCCCAAGGAATATTACGTTTTCTGCCCGGTGGACAAAGGCCATTGTGGCAAGCTCTTTTATCAGTTTTTCATCGATACTGGGCTGGAAGGTAAAGTCAAATTCCTTCAGGGTCTTTTTATACGGAAGCCGGGCGAGTTTTGACCTTACCTCGACATTTCGCCTTTGCCTTTCGGCAAGTTCAGTTTCAAGCAGATCATTTAAGAAATCAAGATATGTGCTATTTTCCCGCTGGGCCCTTTCAAGGAGGGCGTCAAGAAAAGCTGCTGCGCTTAAAAGCCCAAGTTCTTCAAGGTGGGAACGAGCTTTTTCAAGGTCTATCATACTGTGCCCACCTCCAGGAGGCTTTCGTAAACCCCCAGAGGACGCTTCTCAACTTCCAGGGAAGATAACTTGATCGCCCTCGGCCTGGGATAAAACATGCCCTCGGCTTCTTTTAGACCCTTGTACTG
>NZ_BDJK01000052.1 GCF_001950255.1 Carboxydothermus pertinax | reverse complement strand
CCTTCTCGCTTACTTATGCCGGCATTCTCTCTTCCTATTAGTCCACAGCTCCTTCCGGTGCTGCTTCGCCCCAATAGGAACGCTCCCCTACCTTTGAGAAGTGAGATGTGGGAAGTTGGATGTGAGAGTTATACCCATTTCTCTATTAGCCTATATATCTGCTTCCCCAGTACGTCTATTCTTTCCATCAGCTCTTCCGGTATTTCATATCCTAATCCTTTTGCTATCTCCATCAACACTTGGAGTTCGTTTGTTGACCCCAAGCTTATTCGTAGATAGTGCTTGAATTCTTCGGCTGATTTCTTTCTACCATACCCTTCTGCTATATTTGCGGGTATTGATATGGCCGCTCGCCTTATCTGGCTTGTTATTTCATATCGCTCGCTTGCCGGAAAGTCCTGAGTCGCCTTGTATACCTCTATGGCTATTTGATGTGCTTTCTGGTATACTTCTAAGTCTTTATAGCTTTTTATCTTCTCTCCCACTTCTAACCTCTCACCTCTCACTTCTCAAATCGTAGCTTCGGTGGCGTGCTTGAGCCCCGTTACATTTTCGGCGCAGAGTCACTCGACTAGTGAGCTATTACGCACTCTTTGAATGATGGCTG
>NZ_BDJK01000051.1 GCF_001950255.1 Carboxydothermus pertinax | reverse complement strand
ATTTGCCCTTAATTACAAAACCCCCGTCCAATATAGAATTGAACAGGGGTTCATCTAGTATTTTTTGTGTCTACTAAGTCTTGACCAGTTCAAAAGGTAATCCCCGGTTATTTTTTTAAGCCTTCTAAAATTATATTTGACAGGTCCTTAATTAATTTTTCCTTATCTAACTCTTTTTCCCCCAAAATCCAGTGGAAGGTAGCAAAAGAATTCATCCCAAAAAAAGCTGGCCCAAAGGTCTCAAGATTAACCTTCCGAAACTCTCCCGCTTGAATGCCTTCCGCAATTAATTGATTTATCAAGCGGTAGTAATCATTAATTTTTATCCGAAAACTTTCCCGAGGAAGCGTACTTCCAAAAAAATCTCCCAAAACTAATACTACCTCTTCGCGAAACTCCAAAAAAAACTCCACTTGCACTTTAATTAAAGCTGTAATTTTTTCCCTTGCCGAAAGTTTTAACTCTAAAACCTTTTTGGTTCTAACTTCTAATTCTTCAAGAATAGAAAGGGTAAGCTTTAAAAAAAGTTCCTCTTTACTTTTAAAGTAATAATACAACGTCCCTTTGGCTACTTTGCTGATTTTGGCAATCTCATCCATTGTAGCTTTTTCAAAGCCTTTTTGGGACATCACCTTAGCCGCGGCTTTTAAGATCGCCCGAATTTTTGGATTCATCTTTTCCTCCAAACCTTCTAAATTACGCTACCTTCTTTGGGGGATAAGTCAGAAAGTTTTATTTGTCTCGGAGTAATTAAGTAATTTAACAACAAAGCTAGTATCCCAAACAAAGCCATCATAAAAGCACTATGGCTAAAACTCATCCCGGAGCCTCCGGAAATTGCTTCCCTTAAACCATATACCCCATAGGTCATGGGCAGATAAACACTAATTTCTTGGAAAAACTTTGGTAATAATTCAAAGGGAAAGGCCCCACCGCAAGAAGCTAATTGCAAAATTAACAAAACTACCGCTAAAAATCTTCCCGCCATATCAAAAAGAGAAACCATTAAGCCGATAATTGCTAGGAAAGTAAGGGACATTAAAATAGCAAACCCAAAGAATTTCCATTGAGACGCTACCTCAAGATTAAGCCCTTTTTCTAAGATTATACCAGAAATTACAGCTTGAAGCACCCCTACCACTGCCACCGCTAAAAATTTACCAATTAGAATTTCCCAGGAACGAACTGTGGATAAGGTTAAGCGGTGGTCTTTTAAGTTTATTAGGAAAAACAACACCAAAGCCCCAATCCAGAGCGAAAGGGGAAGGAAATAGGGTGTAAAAGCAGTTCCGTAATTGGGAACGTGGTATTTTTTATCTTCCTTGATTTCAATTGGGTCAGCAATAGTGTTAGCCCTTTTTACTTTTAAATCCGGTTTTAATTCTTTTTTCCCCTCGGCCACACCTTTTTTAAGACCTGAGGTAAGCTCTTTAGAGCCTTTATAAAGTTCTAACAATCCCCGATTAAGTTCGACCTGTCCTGAAGAAAGTTTCAGTCCTCCATTTTCTAACTCTAACGCTCCATTTTTTACCTGTATGATACCGGTATTTAAAGAATTAGCTCCATCATTAACCTCTTTAGCTGCTAAAGAAAGCTTGTTACTTCCTTGGGCTAAAAGATTTAGACCATTATACAGTTGATTGTAACCTTCTTTTAAAGAAGATAGCCCACTACCCAGTTCTTCCATTTTAGCTGGTATTTCCTGGGTCTTCGCCGCTAAAAGATTTGCACCATCCGAAAGCTTTTTGCTGCTATAAACCAGAGTACCTACTCCTGTTTGGAGCTGACCAAAGCCTGATGTTAAGTCTTGACCACCTTGTTTAAGGGCTACTATTCCCGGTTGAAGTTTACTTTGATACCCTTCTTCTCCCTGGTTTAATAAGCTTAAAAGCCCGAGATTTAAACTACTAAGGGATGAACTTAACTGGGAAATTCCTTCGTTTCCTTGAGCAAAGAGGGAAAGAAGTCCGCCGTTGTATTGATTAATAGCAGTTAAATTTGCCTTCGCAGCATTTAGAGAAGTAATTGCTTCATCTATTTCTGGGTCTGGATGGTTTACTTTGTATTGCTGCAACGTATTTAAGGCTTGTTCAATTTGATTTTGGGCAGCTTTTTGGGATTGATCTACACCAGCTACCATTGTGGTACCCGTTTGCAGGCTAGCTTTAAAATTGTTTAAGCCATCTAAAAGCTGGTTATAACCTACAGCCAGTTGTTTTAAGCCAGAAGATATCTGACTCCAAAAGCTGTCTACCCCTGCTAAAAAAGTGTTAACACCCTTTATATAGTTTTCACTACCCAAAGCTAAGTTTAAAACTCCGGTTTCTAAACCAAGACTTCCGTTATAAATTCCATATGCGCCGTCGGCAACGGTTTTAACTCCATTATTTAATTCTGTAAACTGTCCTCCTAATTCCGCCCCGGGAAGAAGAGTTAGTCCTTCATAAATTTTTTGACTGCCGCTCTTTGCCTCCTGCATTTTTGCCGCAAATACAGACATGTTGCGGCTAAATTCCATGGTACCATTTTTTAACTGGTTACTTCCCAAATACAATTTTTCGGTGCCAGCTGCCAGCCTTCTGGTACCACCCTCAAGTTTTTCGCTGCCGTTAACTAAAGCCAAACTTCCGGTATAAGCCTCCTTTAAACCGTTTTGGAGCTTTTCACTGCCATCGGCTGCTTTTTCCACATCTCTTAAGGAGTCGTCCATCTTATTAAGAAGCGTAGCCACCGCTTCCCGGACAATTTTCTCTGCTACTTTTTGTTTTAATTCCAGCACCACCCGCCCGTTTAACTGGGCTGCCAGGTAGTTTTTCCCTTCGTTATAAATTACCTTAATCCCGGTTTTTTGGGGGTCAGCGGACTTCATTTGGTTTAACCTTTGGGAAAAGTCCTCAGGGATTTTGACAATTAAATAATATTTATCCCCCATTAAACCCCGGTATGCTTCTTTTTCATCTACAAAATACCATTTAACAGTATCATTATGTTTTAGCTCGTCCACTAAGTCTTTTCCGGCATTAAGCGTTTCCTTTCCCTCCTGATAACCCTGGTCAAGGTTTACTACTGCTACCGGTAAATTTTTTAAATTACCATAAGGATCCCAAAAAGCTGCAAGATAAACAAAACTATAAAGTAACGGCATTAAGGTTACCACTACCAGGGCAAGCCGGGCAAAACGGGTGCTAAGAAGCTGTTTTAGCTCGACTCTGGCGATCTTTAAGAAGTTCAAAGCTTACACCTCCCCGGGCAATGTCTATTACTACATCGGCAATACCAAGCTCTTCTTCTTTTAAGGTAGTATAAACTACTAATTTCCCCTCTTCTTTCAATCCTAAAAGAATTTTCTCTATATATTTTCGTTCAATACCGGTTAGATTTTTAAACGGTTCATCAATTAAGACCAGTTGAGGATCACCCAGCAAAGCAAGAGTTATACCTACTTTTAACCTTTGGAGTGAATTTAAATCCTCTAATTTATCCTTTTTAGAAAAATTAGCTTCAACTTTTGCCAAAAGCTTTTCTACTTCCTCTTGGGAGACCTTTTTACCTAAAAGTGCTCCTTGAAATTTAAAATTATCCAAAACTGACAGGGAAAAATAAGGTTCATAAACCCCTTCTACAAAGGAAAGTCCTACTTTTTGGCGTACCTCCCGTTGTTTTTTTACGGGATTTACCCCTAAAACTGAGATAGCACCAGCTACCGGTTTAATGCCACCTATCATTGCTAAAAGGCACGCGGTCTTACCGGTCTTTGCTGGTCCATAAATACCTACAATCCCTGGCTGCTCCACTGAAAAAGTAATAGGTTTAAAGCGTGGGTCCTGGCTAAACTTTACTTCTTTAAATTGAAGCATAAACACACCTCCTTTATTTTTATACTGACCAGTCAGTCGAATTTTAGTATAAAAGAACTTGACCTTGCGGTCAAGTTTAATTTTCAAAGTTTCTACCGTTTATTGCTTAAATAATTCCATTAATGTTATTTATACCGTTTTTTCTCTGTTTTTTAAAGTTTTTAGAGGCTTATTACTTTTAGGCTTTTAGTCAAGTAATTTAAGATATTTCCCATATTGGTTACTTCGCCCGCCACCACTTTATCTTTTAGCTTAAAATAATCAAGGCAAGTGCCACAGGAGCCCAGATAAACTCCTTTTTCTTCGAGAATTTTTAAGGGGCCTAACACCGTTGAACCTTCAACTACAAGCTTTACCCCGGAGTTAACAAATAAAAGCGCTTCGGGAACTTCATCCATCCCGGCCAAGGTTGTTAGAAAAGACTTCATGAGAATTTTTCCTAACTCCTCATCCCCGCGGCCAAGAGATTCACCCTGGATAAAAAGAACAGTACCAGCAATTTCTTCCTTACTTGCAAAAAACGGAGCAAGTTTAGAAGCCAAATCGTGTATATCCATAAAACCTCACCCTTTTTATAATATTATTTAATATTTATTATAACATTTTAGTATATGCTTGCCAAGTTTAAAGTTCAACGGAGAAGCCATAGCCCTATTAAACAAAATACTACCCCTAAAGCCTTAGTAATTGTAAGCTTTTCTCCAAAAAATAAAATTCCGATAGGTATCAAAAATAGGCTTACTGCTACATTGGAAAATAAAGCTGCAGTGCTAATTTTCCCCCCGGCGCGATAAGCAAGTAAAAACCCAAGTTCTAAACCAAAAATCGCCAGTCCCAAAGCAAAGCCTGCCCAATTTAGACTTTTGATTTCCGTTGAAAGGCTTCCATAAGCCTTAAAGAGCGCTGAACAAAAAATTGAGAAAATTGCAGCCATAAGATAAGCTGATGTTAAAACTAAAAAAGGATTGGCCCGAGAAGGTACTAATTTTTGAATAACATGGTAAAGAATATTCGCGACAATTGTTAAGCCTATAGCCAGATAATAAAACATAAATCCCTCCGTGGTTAATCAATTTCTAAACCCATTATAAACGAATCATAAAAAACACCATCTATTAAATAGTGTCGGCTAATTCGTCCCTCATAAACAAAGCCTGCTTTTTCGTATAACGAAATAGCCCTTTTATTATCCACCCGAACATTTAAGTTAATTTTCCGCACCCCCATGTCTTTAGCCCATTTTTTTAAATATGAAATTAAAGTATATCCAAGACCTTCCCCCCAAAATTCCTTTAAAACCGCTATACCCATCTCGCCATAATGGGAAAACTGCGTACCTACGCTAGGCTTAAAACTGATACTGCCGACAATCCTTCCTCTATGTTCGGCAACTGCCATTAATGACTTTTTATCTTGCATTTGTTTTTTTATAAATTCTCTTTCTTCCTCAATCTTAAAGTTAAATTCTCCCGGACCATAAGCCAAAAAATTAGTTTCATTAGTTGCTTTTTTATAAAAATTTAAAAGCTTTTCAGCATCTTCTAAACTAACTTCTCGTATCACCACTTTTTGCCCACTCTTTAAAGTTATTTCCATGAACTCATCCCTCCCCCGCAGTATGGTTATTGCCCTATTATATCATACTTTCCCCAAATAAAGGAAAAAACCCCGCAGGCCGCGAGGTTTTAAACATGTAATATTTTACTCAAAAAGTTTTTAGTCCGTTGGTGCTGAGGGTTTTGAAAGATTTCCTCGGGTTTTCCTTCTTCCACAATTACCCCTTCATCCATAAATAAAACCCGGTGGCCTACTTCTTTGGCAAAACCCATTTCATGGGTCACCACCACCATGGTCATCCCTTCATGGGCTAGCTCTAACATAACCTCCAGAACCTCCCCGACCATCTCGGGGTCTAGGGCCGAGGTGGGCTCATCAAACAGCATTACCTTAGGTTTCATCGCCAAAGCCCGGGCAATGGCAACCCGCTGCTGCTGCCCACCGGAAAGCTGGTCAGGATAAACATGCGCTTTATCTTCAAGCCCCACTTTTTTTAAAAGATCAAAAGCAATAGCTTCGGCCTCGCTTTTTTTCATCTTCCGTACTTTCATGGGAGCTAGAGTGATATTTTCCAAAGCAGTTTTGTGGGGAAAAAGATTAAACCTTTGAAAAACCATTCCCACTTCGGTCCGTACCTTGTTAATATCAGTTTTGGGATCGGTCAAATTAAAGCCATCCACCCACACTTCTCCGGAAGTTGGAGTTTCCAAAAGATTAATACACCGTAAAAGGGTGCTCTTTCCCGAACCGGAAGGCCCAATGATCACCACCACTTCCCGTTCCTTGATGTGAGTAGAGACTCCTTTTAAAACGTGAAGCTTGCCGAATTTTTTGTGCAAGTTCTCAATGGTGATCACCGGTTTTAAGCCTCCTTTCGGTAAAGCTCACCAGCTGCGATATTCCCAGAGTCATGATTAAATAAAGTAAGGCTACGGCAAACCATACTTCAAAGGCCCGCCCGTTCCAGCCAATAATAAGTGCCCCGCGGCGGGATAACTCCTCAAAACCAATAACCGATAATAGGGAAGTATCTTTTAACATAGCAATAAACTCATTCCCTAAAGGAGGAACTACCCGCTTAAAGGCCTGGGGCAAAATTACATAAAACATGGCCTGGGCGTAAGTCATACCTAAAGACCGGCCTGCTTCCATCTGGCCCCGATCTATAGATTGGATCCCCGCCCGGAAGATTTCGGCCACATAAGCACCGCTATTTATACTGGTGGAAGCAATGGCCGCCGTCCAGGGAGAAATGGCTTGCGCTTGCTCCCCAGTTATGGCAGCAATTAATTGAGGTACCCCATAATAAATAATAAAAATCTGGACCAATAAAGGAGTTCCGAGAGGACTGAAAAAGTAACATTTTTTAGGCGCAAATTGGCTTTTTATAGCTGTAAAATCTTCCTTTAAACAAATATTTATGTAGTAA
>NZ_BDJK01000050.1 GCF_001950255.1 Carboxydothermus pertinax | reverse complement strand
GCATTGCCCTATCCTCCTGGCAGGTAAAGCTATTTAAAGTATTGCCATTTTAGTTAGGTAAAAACCATTTACACAAAACTATTTACATTCCCGTACAATCTCTGCTGTCAGAACTATGTTAAACTCTTTTCTTTTAAAAAGCTTGCTGAATTCCGTTTTTAACAAGTTGAGCACTGTAATTCACCTCCACAAATTAACCTGGGGTTATGGCAAATGCCATAGCCCCAGGTTAGATCCGTTTGTTTTTGTTGCTTTTACTCTATCTTAAATCTGCATATCCGCTCGTAGTTACGTATACAAAGTTTAGATTATGGCTTTGCGCATAAAGTTTAATAAAAGTACCTGCATTCTCATTGGTATTAAAACTTATTCTATATGTTCCTTGTCCTTCATAACATGCAAAATTATCTGATACTCTTGTACCATCTCCCCCAACAACCCAACAGTCTGCTGCATCAAAGTCATCACCAATATAATCCACCCTATTAAGCATGTAATCATCATTATATATTTTGCTGCCGCTCATTATGACTATATCGCTTTTAAGTGGAGGTAAACTAACTGTATATGTTCCACTAACTGCAAAAGCTGCAGTAAATGATAAAAGAATTAATATCAAGCTTGTACAAAGCAAAAGTTTTATTTTATTTTTTATCATTCTAATTCACCTCCTCTCTTTCTGAAAATTCCGAGAAATTACCGGTAATTCTTTTACCTTTAACCATAATATTCCATTAAAAATATGTCAATTATACAAATTGAGTAAATTATAGTATATTTTACATTTTAGTACATCTTGTTTTCTTCAAATCGAAACCAGTTGCAGCCAATTCTTTCTCCTCTAATACAAAAACGAATTTTATTAGCGCCAATCAGAGTTAGCTAAAATTATTTCAATTTAATGAAGGTTAAGAAATAATTATCTTGCACTTTTATTCTTCTATTCCTGCCAGAATCAACTCTCTAACAAGTGTTGCTGTTGGTATGTTCAGTTCCTTTGACCAGCTCGCAATTTTTTTATAAAGCTTATCGTCAACGCTGAATGTTTTCAATGTGCTTAATAATTTCATGCTTCCGGAGAGATTTTTCACCGTAAAACTTTGTTCCTTTTCACTTGCTATCTTCCTTAAAAGTTCTGATTGGCTTATCTTCTTTTCCATTAGGTAACGATTTATCCGCTCTACATCGTAACTGCTAAATCGCACTGTAACAGTTCGGTAGCTCCGGTTTAAATTTTCCCGCTTCACCTTTAAATAAACTGCATTTTTCGTATTAAACTTATACTGACATGGGGTCATAGCATTAGACAATTGTGGTTGCCTGCCGCCGCAATTTCTAAAGCTCTTTTCGCCACTGTCTGTCCTGCCACATCGGCAAAATCCAGCTCTTCATCGGGCTTTTCCGCGGAGTATTTCGGAAATATCAAGAGGCTTTTCCGGTTTAAGCTCTTCTTCTCCCGATAAAAAAGCCACGATTTCTCTTAAGCTCTTTACCCCATAAACCTCGACCCCGGACACTAACGCTCCTTCGGTACGATTATTATATGGCACCACCGCTTTGGGTACCTTTCCCCGCACCGCTAATACCGAAGGTAGGACTCCATCTACCTCCCGCACCTGACCCTCCAAGGATAGCTCCCCTAAAAAAATGTAGCTTGATAAATCTGCGTTTAACTGTTCGCTCGCCGCTAAAATCCCGAGAGCTAAAAGTGAGAGCCTTCTTTTTTTAAGTCGGCAGGGGCAAGGTTTATCGTTATCCTGGCGATGGGAAAATCAAATCCCGAATTTTTTATCGCCGACTTTACCCGCTCCCGGGCTTCCTTGACCGCCGTATCGGGAAGGCCCACAACCTCCATCCCCGGAAGCCCGCGGTTAATGTCCACCTCCACCTCCACTATTTAGCCATTAATGCTGTTTAAAGTAATGGTATGTACTTTTGAAAGCATTTTTCTCCTTCTTCTACTTTTTTTGTTTCTTATTTCGGCATATTTCTAAAAATTCCTCTAAAAAGAAAAAAGCCTGCTTGAAAAAGCAGGACAAGAAATTTTAATCTTATAAACAAACCACCTTATTTTTTCATGATTTTCTCCATTTTTTCGATAGCTGCTAAATACCTTTCTTTCTCTTGAGGATTTCGGTATCTATCATCATTGATTGTTCTTTCAAGCTGGTATAGTTCCTTTAGCTCTGCTTGCAATTGGTTTAATTTTTGAAAATTTCTTTCTTCAACGATTTTTTCAAGGTTGCTAATATAAAGTTCCATCTCATTTAAAAGGTTAAAAATTGGCTGCTGTAATTCAGGGATTATTATTTTATCCAAGTATTCTTTGTTAACCGATGCTATTTCACCAACACTTCCGGGCCTTCCCAGTAAAAAAGCATCAATTCTTCCTTTTAAGTAATCTATATCCCTTTCATTCTTAACTTCCGAAGCCTTTTTGACAATCTGCCCAAATTCAAAAAGTCTTATAGAATAATCATGATTAAATGTCCCATAAACATATCCATAATATTTTGAAGAAAGGTCAAATAATTTAGATTCAGTTGAAACTTTATTTGTAGTACAACTTATTAATAAAAATGGCAGTAAAACAGCCAGGAAAAAGGCTTTTTGCATTTAATTTCACCCTTTTTATTATAAATCCGCTATTGAAACACCAAGCCAACTTAATTATTTTTTTCATTATATTTTTCAGCTTTTATCTTAAAAGTTTGATCACTTCCAGATGCAATAAGTGAAATATTATAGTTATATTGTTCATTTGTTTTTTGATTTATCATTGGAATCTCTATACCCTGAATCATTCCTTTCACTTCTATGACTTTTATTTGAAATGGTTCTTTAAATACCAAATTATTTTTATCTGCAGCAATATCTATTGCGTATATTCCTCTTTTACCAACAAATGCAATATTTGATTTTTTTCTTGTCTTTTTATCTTCAAAGAGGATTATTAAATCCAAGTTTTTATCATTATCTAAATCAACTATTTTTGTGTATAATACATTGCTATTTGGCAAAAAAGATTTAAAATCATTTAGATACTTTTCTTCAGTTGTCTTATAATCTGTTGTTGATTCTATTTGTTTTTGCTTATTTATATTTTCATTGTCTAAGACTTCTTTCTTATCACCGTCTTTACATCCTGTTAATAACAGTAACGAAATAATTATTAAAATTAATTTTCCTCTCAATATTGTATCACCTCAATGCTTCCTTTAAGGTATATTTGCATTGTTTACATTATCAACATTCGTAAATATTAAAATAAAACATGTCTACCATTTATTGGGGTAGACATGTTTCTTGAAATTAATAAATCTTTACAACCATATTCCAAGAATTTTTAGCTGGTACATTAGCACCGCAAGCCTTTTGTTCATAAAAACTATATCCATAATCATCCGTTACTTTATATATTGCATAACCTTTGCTTGCTGTACCTGGAATATAAGCATATATTTCACCAATTTTTCCAGGAGGAACACTTGTTTCAGTTCCATAGGTCATTCCTTGAGTCCAAACCCTTTCAATAGTACCCCCGATTGTAACTGTTGCATCAACTTTACCAACAATTAAATTAATTTCTGTAGATGTTGTTCCACTAACATTTGCAGCAGCTTTAAAAGATCCACTGCTGGTTGCTGTAAAAATCAGTTTTGCCGATGAATATTTATTTTGGGTATTGTCAACACGAGTTACGCCAACATATTTCATAGTCCAATTTAAATTTGCTGAAGTTTGATCATACCTTACCAATTCCTTTATTAAGTTAACTTGTGGCGTAATAATATTGTTATCTTTGTATTTATTACCCATATTGTCAGTATTTGTGGTAAGATATTTAGGCTTTTCATCTAGCGGAATTTCTGGCAAAATTTTGGGGTCAAAAATTTTATATATTCCAGTTGATTCATCATAAAGATAATTAGTCACTTGAACAGTAGATGCTAATGCAGTTGTTACAAAATATAACATTATAAAAAAACATAATAATATGGTTTTCTTTATCACCGCTAATTCCTCCTTCTAATTTTTTAAATATCAATTGATAATTTTTAATATAATAAGCTTGATAATTGTAACCAGCATATAGCCATAGCTACCTTAGCTCTATACTAATTAAGCACTTAATTTAGTAGAACTTTTCTAATTCACTATCGCCTAGCATTATTCTAAATATTTTTATATTTTTCCCAAATATTTTACTTTCAAAGGCAGAAATTCAACTTAGCATATTCCATCAGATTAGAAATTCATTAAAGTATGTTTTATATAAAGATCGTAAAAATTTAATGGCTTTTAAAAGTTGCACATCTTATACCACTTATTTGCAGCAAAATAAGTAGATCTGAGTATATTAAGATAAGTACTCATTAAGATTATTTTCTAACCAATCATGTTCTTGCAAATGAAAACTAGACAAATCAAGGGAAGCAGAATTTATCTTTTGTCCCCCCTTGTTTACCATTTTCAGGAATGCATTCCCTTTTATTACTATACTGCACATTTTTTTTTGTCAAGACAATTTTAAAAATTTTTTGTCAATTATTATAAGATTTTTTTAATACCTAAGCTATAGATGTACTCCCTTTAACATGGCACCGCAAAAGCTGATTATTGCAATCCATGAAAAATATTAATTACACACAAAACAAGTACCGTTTTTCTGTTATATCCATTCTTCTATACCGGACAGAATTAATTCTCTTATAAGTGTTGTTGTTGGTATGTTTAATTTTTTTGACCAGCTTTCTAATTTTCTATAAAGCCTATCTTCAACGCTGAAAGTTTTCATGGCTTTTAATACTACCCTGCTATCTGTAGGTTTCCTCATCGTATAGCTTAATTCTTTTTTGCTTACTATTTTCCTCAACAGTTCCGACTGGCTTATCTTCTTTTCCATTAAGTAACGATTTATCCGCTCTACATCGTAACTGCTAAATCGCACTGTAACCGTTCGGTAGCTCCGGTTTAAATTTTCCCGCTTCACCTTTAAATAAAATGCATTTTTCGTATTAAGCTTATACTGACATGGGGTCATAACATCAGACAATTTAAATTTGCTGCCGCAGCAATTTCTCTAAAGCCCTTTTCGCTACCGCCTGTCCTGCCACATCGGCAAAGTCCAGCTCCTCATCGGGTTTTCCGCGGAGTATTTCGGAAATATCAAGAGGCTTTTCTGGTTTAAGCTCTTCTTCTCCCGATAAAAAGGCTACGATTTCTCTTAGGCTCTTTACCCCGTAAACCTCGACTCCGGACACCAGTGCCCCTTCGGTGCGGTTGTTATACGGCACCACCGCTTTGGGAATTTTTCCCCGCACCGCTAATACCGAAGGTAGGACTCCATCTACCTCCCGCACCTGACCTTCCAACGAGAGTTCCCCTAAAAAGATGTAGTGTGAAAGGTCAGCGTTTAACTGTTCGCTCGCCGCCAAAATCCCAAGAGCTATCGGCAAATCAAAATGAGAACCTTCTTTTTTAAGGTCGGCCGGGGCAAGGTTTATTGTTATCCTGGCGATGGGAAAATCAAACCCGGAATTTTTTATCGCCGATTTTACCCGCTCCCGGGCTTCCTTTACCGCCGTATCTGGAAGGCCCACTACCTCCATCCCCGGAAGCCCGCGGTTAATGTCCACCTCCACCTCTACTATTTCTCCGTTAATGCCGTTTAAGGCAATCGTATGTACTTTGGAAAGCATTTATCTTCTCCTTTTGCCATTTTTGTTTCTTATTCGGCATCTTTCAAAAAATTCCTCTAAAAAAAACTTGCTTAAAGACGTTCAAACATTTCAAAGTTTATCATAAATCAATGATGTTCCTGATACTAATTTTGGAATATTGAAAATTTTTGTTTAACACCCCTAATATTTTATTTGTAGTACAACTTATTAATAAAAATGGCAGTAAAACAGCCAGGAAAAAGGCCTTTTGCATTTAATTTCACCCTTTTGAACATTTTTGAAAATTTTTTGTCAATTATGCAAAAATTTTTCTTAATAGTTCTGATTCAAATGTTCCTGCGATTTAATTCTCTCTTTAAGGACCTTCTCCAGGAGGACAAAAGCAGATCACTAATATAACCCCAATAAATTATAAATTTTCTGCACAGGCAAGAATAGCCAATAATCATCAATCAATAGACTAAATATAACCCATAACACTAAACCCAATAAGGAAGCTATGACGCCTTTTTTGAAGCTGGTAACTAAACCTAAAGAATGACCAATTGTTAATGAAAGCAAAATCCATACAATGCTTAAAAATAGCAACCGAGAAAATCCCGTTAAATAGCTAAAGTTATAAAAAGAAAAAATTGCCAACCAATACCAACGATAGTTAACGCGATTTCCCAGCATTATTCCAATTATTCCTACTATAATACTGATATAAAATAAAAAAATTTGGAACTTCACTGTAAATCACCTCAAAAAAAGAAAGGTAGTGTTCTAAAAACATTTTACCTTATATTGATTCAACGGAAATATTAGGTTATAAAACTTGATGTTACCTCGTTTCTCTTCATCTGTATTCAATATCATTTAAACAAACTTTCTGCCACTTTTGTTAGGTCTTCAACAGATATATTTAATCCTCCTACAAGATAATAACAACTATCTTTCCAGAACATAATTTTTACTGGTTCTCCTTCACTTTCATAAAGCAACCAAGCATCAGTGCCTGCAATCTTTATTTTTGTCGCATCGTTAATTTCACTTGGTTTTGTATTTCCATTATCATTTGATTGTATAATTACCAAAAATCTCCTTTCGTTTTTTATATCTTGCCACCCTTGTATTACTGCCTTTAAAACACCAACATTCTCAACTGTTTTTTTCTTAAAAACAAGTCCTTTGGGCAAATATTTAGGTGTTTTTAATTCGTACGGTAAAGATAATTCATTATTATCAGAATTTATATTAGAATTTTTAGTATATAAATTTACATTAACTGTATTATTATTTTCAGCTAAAGCATAAAAATAACCCCAAAAGGTTAATATCAGTATGATACTTGGTAAAAGCCACACTTTAAAATTTTTCATATTATTACGCGCCTTCCTTTTTAAGGAAATAACCGTTAATTTTTAAAAGTCATGATCTACATGCCAGTAATCATTTTGATTTACTAAACTACAATCAATGTACCACCCTGAACAAGCGGTAACCTACATAGTCGTTATTCCAATTGTCTTGCATAGGATGTGCTAAAGCTATTTCAGGTAGGGAAATTACGAAAATAGCAATAATTATTGCTGTCACAATTTTCTTTCTTATTTTCATAATATCATCCCTTTAAATTTACATTCAAGGATTTCATTATTTAAATTTTAATTTAACCACTTCAAAACACCCTTTAATTAAATTACTTTCAAGTTTTTATCAAGCGCTTCAATCCTTTTAAATCCGGTTACAAAATTTTCCCTGTAAATAAGATAGCCGCCATAATCACTTTTCCTGTCTACATTTGTAACTACTTCCTTATTATCACATGTTTTAAGGCAGCCTTTGCCCTTTCCAATCTCCCATAACAGTTGACTCCAATAACTGTCCGGTTTGGGCATCAAATACAGAAATTAAAGTAGCCTTTTCATAAAACCCAGCCTTTGTCTCTAACCCTTTTGGAAAATAATTTTTTACTACCCATACCATTCTGTCAGGATCTATCTGAGTATTTACCAATTGTTCTTTTGGCTCATCATTTGCTAAGTGCTGCTTCCAAGTCACAAGTTCCGCCGACTTTAAGTCACCTTCTTTGCCAACAGACACCTTTGCAATAGCTTGTTCCTTGGTTATAAAATGACTTTCAGAAAGATTATTATTAGCATGCAATGCAGGAGGATTTTCATTATATTTATCCTGGGGAAATGGGTGAGAGATATTTGATGGTGCAGCCAATGCAACAACACTTATAGCTAAAGCTATAGCAATAAGTAACAAACTAATTTTCAATAATGACGCATTCATTTAATAATCACTCCTCGTATAATGATTTTAGAAATAATCTTTAAACGGTAATAAAAACCGTTTCGATTTTATAAAAAATTGTTCTTTGAAAACTGGAAA